>CAXNGL010000232.1:0-5412 GCA_964201515.1 Burkholderiales bacterium | reverse complement strand
GATTCCCGACTTCGAGGCCTGCAGCGTAACCTGGCTGATGACCTGATACTGCTGAGCGCCCAACGCGAATGCCGCCTCGCGCAGGCTGTTGGGGACCAACAGCAGCATGTTTTCCGTCGTGCGCACCACCACTGGCACCACAATGAGCGCAAGCGCCACCACGCCGGAAATCCCCGAGAAATTCCCCACCTGGGAGACCCAGAACGCGTAGATGAACAGCCCGATGACGATCGACGGCGCCGACAGCAGGATGTCGTTGATGAATCGCGTCGCGCCCGCGAGCCAGGAACCAGCGCCATATTCAGCGAGAAACACCCCGGCCAGAATTCCGATGGGGGTGCCGATCAACGTCGCCAATCCGACCAGGATGAAGCTGCCTGCGATGGCGTTTGCCAGCCCCCCCTCCGTCGCGCCCGGGGGCGGCGTCATCTTGGTGAACAGATCGAGCGACAGTCCCGACACGCCCAGTTGCAGCGTCGTGAACAGTATCCAGATAAGCCAGAACAGGCCGAACGACATCGCCGCCAGCGACAAAGCGAGGGCAAGGTTGTTGACGATTTTGCGTTTTTGGGAAAGGTTCATGCGATTCGCCCGTTCAGGTCCGGCTGCCCTCGGCCCCTTGCAACTTCATCAGCAGCAGCTTGGAAGTCGCGAGGACGATAAAGGTGATGACAAACAGAATCAGGCCCAACTCCATCAGGGCCGAGGAATGCAGACCGGGCCCGGCCTCGGCGAATTCATTGGCGAGCGCGGAGGTGATGCTGTTCCCGGGAAGGAACAGCGAAACGTCGGTAAGAAAATTGGTGTTGCCGATGACAAAGGTGACAGCCATGGTTTCACCGAGCGCCCTCCCGAGGCCAAGCATGATCCCGCCGGTCACACCAACTTTCGTATAGGGAAGAACGACGTTCCAGACCACCTCCCAAGTCGTGCTGCCGACCGCATAGGCCGATTCCTTGAGCATGGTGGGCGTAACCTCAAATACATCGCGCATCACCGAAGCGATGAAAGGAATGATCATGATGGCAAGGATGATGCCCGCCGCGAGCAAACCGATACCCATCTGCGGGCCGCTGAACAACCGCCCGATGACAGGCACGTTACCCAGCGTTGCGCTGATCGCGGGCTGGAAGTATTTCGCGAAGATCGGTGCAAACACCAGCAGCCCCCACATGCCATAGACGATGCTCGGAATGGCTGCGAGCAACTCGATGGCCGTTCCAAGCGGACGGCGCAGCCACCCTGGCGACAACTCCGTGAGGAAGATGGCGATGCCGAAACTGACCGGCACTGCGATGACCAGGGCGATGATGGAAGTGATCAATGTCCCATATATCGGTATCAGGGCACCGAATCGTTCCATCGGCGGATTCCACTCGCTGGTCCAGAGGAACGCCGGGCCGAACTTCACAATCGTCGGCCACGAAGCATAGACCAGCGAACCAATGATTCCCGCCAACACCAGGAAAGTCAGGAAGGCAAAAGCGCGCGTCAGATTGCGGAATACCCAATCTGCCAGCCACTTTTTCTCGCGAGGAGCGTTCGGCATGCTTGGAGCTTCTACTGAATTGGCATCCAAGCCAAGCTCAACTGTGGAATTTTGCGGCACCGAACCCAAACCTTCTCTCCTGAATCAACACTTGTCCGCCGCACCACCGACAAGCAGCGGTGCGGCAGGCTTTGCCACGCCTTGGCCCAATGGGCCATTGTCCCGCGATCTAGCGAGCGATCCAGAGTGCCTTGCCGGAAGCGTCCTTGACGTTCGCGGCGAGGGACGTGTTGATCAGCTTGATCAGGGAATCCGGCAACGGCACATACTCCAGCTCGGTCGCCATCTTTCCGCCATTCTTCAACGCCCAGTCGAAGAATTTCAAGGTTTCGACCGCCTGCGCCGGCTTGTCCTGCACCTTGTGCATGAGAATGAATGTGGCGCCAGTAATCGGCCACGACGCCTTGCCCGGTTTGTCGGTCAGGATCTCCGCGAAAGCCGATTTTGTCCAATCCGCGCCTGCTGCCGCTGCCTTGAAGGTCTCGTCATCGGGCTGCACGAACTGGCCGTCGGCATTCTGCATCTGCGTGTGTGTCAGCTTGTTCAACTTGGCGTAGGCATATTCGACGTAACCAATCGAAGCCGGCACGCGCTGGACGAACGCGGAAACACCTTCATTGCCCTTGCCACCCAAGCCAAGCGGCCACTGCACCGCCGTGCCTTCGCCAACCTTCTGCTTCCACTCAGCGTGCACTTTGGACAGGTAGTTGGTGAATATGAACGTGGTCCCGGAACCGTCTGCTCGCCGCACCACGGCGATATCCTGCGCCGGAAGTTGAACCTTCGGGTTCAAGTCAGCGATCGCCTTGTCGTTCCACTTGGTGATCTTGCCAAGATAGATATCGCCCAATACAACGCCGGTCAGGCGCATTTCACCCGGCTTGATGCCTGGCAGATTGACCACTGGGACAAGACCGCCGATAACGGTCGGAAACTGCAGCATGCCGCTCTTTTCCAGATCCGCCGGCGTAAGTGGCATGTCCGAGGCACCAAAATCGACAGTCTTCGCCTGAATCTGCTTGATACCGCCACCCGATCCGATGGACTGGTAGTTGATCTTGTTGCCGGTGGCTTTCTGGTAGGCATCCGCCCATTTCGCGTAGATCGGTGCAGGAAAAGTCGCTCCTGCACCAGTCACTTCCGCCGCAAACGCACTGGAAGCCAGCACCGCTGAGGCCGCAACGCCGATTAATCCTTTAAATACTGCTGTGTTCATGAGGGGGACTCCTGAAGATAGTCGGAAGACTTAGAGGAGACGATATTAGGGCGCGAATGTGACAGCACGATTACAAACCGACTCAATTCCGATTGATTTTCAGGCTCTTGATGCATCCCCCACCGCTGCAGCAATCTCATTGGCGCCGGCGGTGACTTTGGCCTTGTTTTCGCCCTCCACCATCACCCGCAGCACCGGTTCGGTTCCCGACGGGCGCAACAACACACGGCCCTTTTTCCCCAGCCGGCGCTCGACTGCCTGTGTTGCCATGGTGATCGATGCATTTCTTTGCCAGTCGAAGCCTCTGGGCACGGTCACGTTCACCAGCACTTGGGGAAACAGTTTCAGGTCGCCGGCGAGCGCACTCAGCGACTTGCCCGATTCGCAGACAGCCGTCAGCACCTGCAAAGCCGAGACGATGCCGTCGCCGGTGGTGTGCTTGTCCAGGCACAGGATGTGTCCGGAGTTTTCGCCCCCCAGTTCCCAGCCCCGCTCGGCCAGCGCCTCGAGCACATAGCGATCCCCCACCTTGGCGCGCGCGAAACCGATGCCCAAGGCCCCCAGCGCGTTCTCCAGCGCCAGGTTGGTCATCAAGGTACCCACAACGCCCTTGAGTGGGCCGCGCCGGTGACGGTGACGCGCAATGACATAGAGAAGCTGGTCGCCATCGAAGGGAACCCCGGATGCATCGACCATGAGCAACCGATCACCATCGCCGTCCAGCGCGATACCCAGATCAGTCTTGTGCTCCTTGACAGCCGCCTGCAGCGCCTGGGGAGACGTGGCACCGACCGCGTCGTTGATGTTGAGTCCGTCCGGACTCACGCCGATGGAAATGACGTCGGCACCCAGTTCGTGAAATACGTGCGGCGCAATGTGATAGTCCGCCCCATTTGCGCAATCGACCACCATACGCAGGCCTCGCAGATCGAGCGCGGAGGGGAAAGTGCTCTTGCAAAATTCGATGTACCGCCCGGCGGCATCATCGATCCGGCGTGCCTTTCCCAGCTGTGCCGAGGGACGGCAACCCATCGGCTGTTCCATGGCATTTTCAATTTCTGCCTCGACCGCATCGGGCAGCTTGTTTCCGTCGGCGGAAAAGAACTTGATGCCATTGTCCGAATACGGATTGTGCGAGGCACTGATGACGACCCCTGCCTGCAGCCGCAATGCCCGCGTCAGATAGGCAATCGCCGGCGTCGGCATCGGGCCCGAGAGCATGACGTCGATACCAGCAGCGGATAGACCTGCCTCCAGTGCGGCTTCGAGCATGTAGCCCGAAATCCGCGTGTCCTTGCCGATGAGCACCGCAGGGCGCTCGCCCCGGCGCAACTTGGCCGTTCGCGTCAGTACCTCACCTGCGGCAAACCCCAGACGCATGACGAAATCAGGCGTGATCGGGAATTCACCGACCTTTCCCCGAACACCATCCGTACCAAAGTATCTGCGGCCCATCAGATCCATCCAAGTGTCGATTTTCCTAATTGTATCAATGATATTGGTAGATTTTTGCAGCCATCGACTCAACTCAATGACGTTCAAGCCCTTTGCATTAATATAATATTTCTATATTATTGGAAATATGGAAACTAAAGATGCCGTCACCGCCCTCGCCGCCCTCGCGCAGGACACCCGTCTGGCCGCGTTTCGCCTGTTGGTACAGACCGGCCCCGCAGGTCTGCCTGCCGGTGAAATTGCCGGGCGGCTGGCTTTGCCGCCGGCAACCGCCTCTTTTCACCTCGCCCAACTCAGCCATGCCGGACTTGTGAAGGCACGCGCGCAGGGCCGCTTCGTTATCTACACCGTGGACTTCGATCGCATGACCGGACTGCTCGGCTTCCTGACGGATAACTGCTGCGGCGGTGAGCCCTGTGGCCCGCAATCCTGCGCGCCAGTCGGCAACACGGCACTCCCAAACCATACCGAAAGGGCGAAATCATGAATTCGTGTTGCGCTCCCGCCGCGACCACGTCCTGCTGCAAGTAATGCCTTCCACCGCCCATCTGGAGACCCGCATGACCGGCAAGCCCCTCAATATCCTGTTCCTGTGCACAGGAAACTCGGCGCGCAGCATCTTGGCCGAATCCATTCTCAACCACGTCGGTGCAGGCCGTTTTCGCGCCTTCAGCGCCGGCAGCCATCCCAATGGCGCCGTCAATCCCTATGCCATTGATCTCCTGAAAAAAAACAAGCTGCCAATCGACGGCATGCGGAGCAAGAGTTGGGATGAGTTCGCCCGGCCGGATTCGCCCGTCATGGACTTCGTCATCACCGTCTGCGATCAGGCCGCCGGCGAAGTGTGCCCGTTCTGGCCAGGACAACCCATGACCGCGCACTGGGGTGTCGAGGATCCGGCCAAGGCCGAAGGTGACGACGAGGCCAAACGACGTGCCTTTCTCGCGGCCTACGCGCACCTGCGCAGGCGTATCGAAATTTTCACCAACCTGCCGCTGGCGACCCTCGATCGCATCGGATTGAAGAAGCAACTCGACGCTATCGGCCGCTCATGACCACTGGCAAACGCCTGGCCGGCGAGGCGCTGGGCACCGCGCTGCTGCTCGCCATCGTGGTTGGCTCGGGCATCATGGGCCAGCGCCTGTCAGGCGGCAATGACGCGCTCGCCTTGCTTGCCAACAGCATCGCGACC
>CAXNGL010000231.1:0-5446 GCA_964201515.1 Burkholderiales bacterium | reverse complement strand
ACCTGATGATCCTCGCCGTCATCATCGCGATCCTGCGCCGCTCCGGCCATTGGACCAATGCCTGGAGCACCATTTCGCCGCTCCAGTTCCTGCGCGGAACCTGCATGGGCGTCGCGCCGCTGCTGTTTTACTATGCCCTCACCAGCATGCCCGTGGCCGAGACCACCGCCATCTTCCTGCTCATCCCGGTCATCGTCGCCTTGCTCGCGGTGCCGGTGCTCAAGGAGAGTGCCGATCCGCGGCGACTGGTGGCCGCCGCCCTCGGCTTCACCGGCACGCTGATCATCGTGCGCCCGGGCACGGATGCTTTCACCCCCGTGGCACTGGTGGTACTCGGGGCTGCCATCACCGCGGCCGCCTATCAGTTGTTGACGCGGCTGCTCGCCGGTCGCCAGAGCGCGCTTGCATCGCTCTTCTACCCCTGGGTGATCGGCACGGTGCTGTGTTCACCGTTCGCGTTCCTGCAATGGACGCCGCCGGTCTCGCCCTTCGAGTGGTTCATGGTGGTGCTCACCGCCACGCTCGCCTTGTCCGGCAACTTCTGCCTGGTCAGCGCCTACGAGCACGGGCACGCCGGGCTCATCGCGCCGTTCGTCTACCTGCAACTGGTGTGGGCCATCGTGCTGGCGTGGCTGTTCCTCGGCGATTTCCCGGATGCCTGGTCCATCACCGGCATGATCACCATCGTCTGCGCCGGCCTCGTCCTGGTGCGGCGCAGCGGCCTCGCGCGTCGCACCTGAAGCGCGCAGCGGACATGTCCGGCAGGCTGCAACATTCTCCGGCACGCGCCATCCTGTGCATGGGCGCGGGCACCGCCTTCATCGCCGGCACCGACATCGTCATGAAACACCTGGCCGCAGACCATTCGCTGCCGGCCATTCTGTGGGTGCGCAACCTGATGATCATGGCGGTGATGTACGGCCTGCTGCGCCGCGCCGGCGAATGGGACGATGCGCGCAGGTCCTGGTCGCGCACGCACCTGTTGCGCGGCCTGACCATGGGCATCGCGCCGATCCTGTACTTCATCGCACTGATGGACATGCCGGTGGCCGAACTCACCGCCCTGAACCTCACCATGCCGGTGATCATGGCGCTTCTCGCGGTTCCCATGCTGAAGGAGCCGCTGGACCCGCGCCGCATCATCGCCGTGCTGCTTGGCTTCGCCGGCGTGCTCGCCATCATCCGCCCGGGCAGCGACGCATTCACCCCGGCCATGCTGCTTGCCCTCGCGGCAGCCCTTGGCGGGGCGATCTTCCAGCTACTCACGCGCAAGGTGGCCGGCCGGCAAAGCGCCATGGCCTCGCTGTTCTATCCCTGGGCCATCGCCACCGTCCTGTGCACCCCATTTGCCTTCTACCGCTGGACGCCGCCCGTGACAGCCGTCGAATGGCTGCTGGTCGCGCTCATCACCGGGCTCTCCCTGACCGGCAACACCTTGCTGGTGCGTTCCTACCAGTACGGCCCGGCCAGCCTGATCGCGCCGTTCATCTACCTTCAGCTGATCTGGGCGGCCCTGTTCGGCTGGCTGATCTTCAGCGCCTTCCCCGACGGCTGGTCGCTTGCCGGCATGATCACCATCGTCGCCGCAGGCCTGTTGCTGGTGCCCAGGCCGACGCTGCGTGACAAGGGCTGAAGTCAGGCGCGCATCGCGAAGGCGTGCGGCGCAACGATGGCACAGCCGCTCCAGTCCGGCGTGCGCGCGAATCGCCGTGCCAGTCGCAGCACCGCCTTGTCCTTGCTGATTAGGAATGTCGCCCGGCTGCGAAGGGCAAGGTCGATGAATTTCTGGTCATCGGCGTCGCTGCAGCGCGGTGCGCGCGGCGGCGTTGCGTGCGGTGGTCCGGCAATGACGACCCATGACCGGTAATCCGCCAGCAGCGCGGCCTGCGCGGACGCATCGCAGGAAAATTCCGGATACATCAGCACCCGGCGCAGTTCTTCCAGGCATGCCTCATCGGTGAGCGCCTGCACCCGCCCGGAGCGGATGGCTGCGTCGATGACCGCCACATCCGGATCGTGGAAATGCAGCAGGTCGAGTACCACGTTGGTGTCGAGCACGATCCGCGGCGGACCGGACTCACCTATCTCCGGATTCAAGATCTCTTCACCATCTCGGTAAATATCGCGGCACTGCATCGGCGTAGCGCCGGTACGCGTCGGCTGAGGCAAGTCATGCCCGCAACACCATGCTCAGCCTGCCCGAAGCGATCCCGCCTGCTCAGTTCGGCCGCTGCATCGCGTTCTGATGTTCCATCATCTGCTCCATCATCATCTGCATCGTGTCCATGCGTTGCTCCATCGAGGCACGCGGTGTTGCCGCACCACTCTTGCCGCCGGCACCGCCCATCATCGCACCACCCATCACCCCCCCGCTCATGCCGCGCATGGAGACCATCATGTCCTGCATGGATTTCATATGGTCTTGCATCAACTTTGCACGCTCCTTGGGATCGGCCGTGGCGCGCATCTTCTCCATCTGTGCCTGCATGGATTTCATGTTCTCCATCATCGGCATTGAGCCGGGCTTCGCCTTCGATTCTGCCGCGGGCTTCTTGGCATCCGGGTGGTGGTCATCCTGGGCACTGAAAGCATTGGTAGCGACGAGGGTTGAACCGAGCAGTGCAACGAGCAGTTTTTTCATGATCTGTCTCCGTATCTGATATTGAAAGATGAGATTCCAACCCTCTGTCAGGCCATCCTATGCTCTAGAAGAGCGCGCGGCATTGATGCACCTCAAGTCGTCCGTCCGGAGCATACGCACGCATGCCGGTCAGAGCCCGACCCGCCGCAACCGCAAGGCGTTGGTGACTACACTCACCGAGGACAGCGCCATCGCTGCACCGGCCAGCACCGGCGACAGCAACAACCCGAAGGCTGGATAGAGCACCCCAGCCGCCACCGGGATTCCGGCGGCGTTGTAGATAAACGCGAAGAACAGGTTCTGCTTGATATTGCGCATGGTGGCGCGTGACAGCGCGGCCGCCTGCGCAATACCACGCAGGTCCCCCTTGACCAGCGTCACGCCGGCGCTCTCCATGGCCACATCGGTGCCCGTGCCCATGGCGATGCCCACATCCGCCGCCGCCAGCGCCGGCGCGTCGTTGATGCCGTCGCCCGCCATGGCGACCTTCCGGCCCTTGCCCATGAGCATCTTGATATGCGCCGCCTTGTCTTCGGGCAGCACTTCCGCAATGGCCTCGTCGATGCCCAGCTTGCGCGCCACCGCATCGGCGGTCTTGCGCGAATCGCCGGTCAGCATCACGACATGGATACCGGCGCGCTTCAGCGCTGCGACCGCATCGGGTGTGGTTTCCTTGATCGGATCGGCCACTGCAATAAAGCCGGACAACGATTTGCCCAGGCTGAAGAACACCACCGTGGTGCCGTCGCCGCGCAACTGGTCGGCCTGCGCCTGCCACTGGGTGACATCGATGCCCTCTTTTGCAAGGAAAGCCTGGCTGCCCACCAGCACCGCCGTTCCTTCGACCGTGGCGCGCACGCCCAGCCCATTGACGGCGTCGAACCCGCTGGCCGCCGCGGGCGTCAGGCCACGCGCCTTGGCGCCCTCCACAATGGCATTGCCGATCGGGTGTTCACTCAGCGCTTCGACGCCGGCGACCATGCGCAAGGCCGCATTGGCGTCCTGTCCCGCCGTCACTACGATGTCGGCGAACGCGGGCTTGCCCAGCGTCAGCGTGCCGGTCTTGTCCACCACCACGGTGTCGATGTCGCGCATGCGCTCGATGGCTTCGGCGTTGCGAAACAGGATGCCCATGGTCGCGCCGCGACCCATGGCCACGGTCATGGAAATCGGCGTCGCGAGTCCGACCGCGCACGGGCAGGCGATGATGAGCACGGCCACCGCGTTGGTGAGCGCATAGGCCAGCCGGGGGTCGGGCCCGGCGAACCACCACACCAGCGCCGTCAACACCGCGACTGCGACCACGATCTGCACGAACCATGCAGCAATGATGTCGGCCAGGCGCTGTATCGGCGCCTTGGTGCGCTGCGCCGCCTGCACCATGTGGATGATGCGTGACAGCAGCGTGTCGGCACCCACCCGGTCGGCGCGCATCAAGAGCGAGCCGTTGCCGTTGATGGTGGCGCCCGTGACCTTTTCTCCCGCGCGCTTGGACACCGGCACCGGTTCACCGGTCATCATCGACTCATCGACGTGGCTCGCCCCGTCCAGCACCGTGCCATCCACCGGCACCTTGTCGCCCGGCTTGATGCGCAGCTTGTCGCCCACCACTACCGATGCCAGCGGCACCTGTTCCTCGGTACCGTCGTCGCGCATGCGCCAGGCAAGGTTTGGCGCGAGCTTCAGCAACTCGCGAATGGCCTGGCTGGTCTGGCCCATGGCGCGCATCTGCAGCACGTCACCGAGGATGACCAGCGTCACGATCACCGCAGCCGCCTCGAAGTAGGTGCCCACGGTGCCGGTGTGTTCCCTGAATACTTCCGGAAACAGGCCCGGCGCGAACAAGGCCACGAGGCTGAACACATAGGCCAGCCCTACACCGAGGCCGATCAGCGTGTACATGTTGAGCGCCCAGTTCGACAGCGACAGCCAGAACTTGCGCAGGATCGGCCAGCCCGCCCACACCACCACCGGCGTGCCGAGCAGGAATTCGATCCAGCCGCGTGCCACATGCGGAATGCCGAAGGGCTGCGCGATACCGACCATGGGCGACATGGCCAGGATGAACAGCGGTGCGGACAATGCGGTCCCGATCCACAGGCGCCGCGTCAGGTCCACCAGTTCGGCGCTCGGGCCCTCTTCAGCAGTGGCCAGCAGCGGTTCCAGCGCCATGCCGCAGAGCGGGCAGGAACCGGGTCCGACTTGGCGCACTTCCGGGTGCATGGGGCAGGTATAGATGGCGCCTTCGTCAACGGCCGGAGCCGTGGATTTCGGCGCCGCACCCTTGGTGCCGCACCCGCAACAGGCCTGGCCCTTCTGCGTCTTGTCGAGAATCGCCGCCGGATCGGCCTTGAATTTCTCCAGGCAGCGCGACGAACAGAAGTAATAGGCCTTGCCGAGCCAGGACTGCGTTCCTGCAGCCATGGCGGGATCGACCATCATCCCGCACACGGGGTCTTTCTCCTTGGCGGCGGCCGCGGTTGCCTTGTGTGCGTGGTGCTCATGGCCTGCATGATCGTGCGGGACCGGAGTAGCTGCCGTCCTGGCTGCAAGGGCCGGCACAGGAGCAGGCGCCGCAGGCAGCGTGGGCGTTCCCGTCACCTTGATCGCAGCCAGCGCGGCACTCGGCCGCGGCTTGCGCGCCGGCGTGCCGGCAGGCGCGCGAACCGGTTCCGCCACATTGCCGGGCGTCGGGACAGCGGGCACCGGCTTCACGAAGTACTTCTGCGGATCGGCTGCAAAGGATTCCTTGCAGTGCGTAGAGCAGAAGTAGTACGTCTTGCCAGCAAACGGGAGGTAGCCTGC
>CAXNGL010000230.1:0-5460 GCA_964201515.1 Burkholderiales bacterium | reverse complement strand
CACCCCCTTGTGAAAGGGGGCCGACACGCCGCAGGCGTGCGGGGGGATTTCACGGTCGCCATCTCGCAAATCCCCCGGCGGGCCTGTGGCCCGTCCGCCCCCTTTGACAAGGGGGAAGCGTGGCGGCGGTTCTGCGTGTGGCTGAGCATTGCGGCTAATCAGGTCAGTATTTGAATGCGGCCGGATCGAATGGCCGGGAGTGATCCGTCAACTGGAGCGCGATCATTGGCCGACCTAGCGAACCAGAACGCGAGCACGAGCACGAACACAAACACAAACACGAGCACGAGAACGAGAACGAGAACGAACACAAACACAAACGCGAACACAAACGCGAACCATGGTTGCTTAGAAAGCGGGTGTAGTCTTACATATGAACACGTTCTCCAAAATATTCTCCGGCCGCATCAATTGGGATAAAGCCGACGCGGAGCAAAAGCTCGCCGAGTTGGCCGGGATGGCGCCCAACGACCCGCTGCTCGAGCAACTGGCTCTGCATGAAGCCGACCCGCGCGTGCGTCACAAGGCCATCGAGCGCATGCAGGTCGAGGCCCAAATGCGGCTGGTGGGCTCGATCCGGGCAGAAGACCGGGACTGCCTCGCCGCCTGCCTGGGCGAACGCATCGACGACAGCGCAACAGCCTCTGACGCCTCAGGCGATGTGGTGGCGCAGCTGGTATCGGCGCCGTCCTCCTTTCGGGTCGCCATGGTCTCGCACGCAAAGAACAAAACGCTTGCGATCGCGCTGACGGAAACGCTGGACCAGGATTCCGAGCGCGCCCAGGTCGCCCGCGGCAACGCGGCCATCGAAGCACGCGCCGCCGCGGTGCGCGGCATGCAGGACGTCGAGCTGCTCGAGGCCATCGCGCACGAATATCGCGACAAGCAGCGCCGGATCTACCGCGCGGCACGCGATCGCGCAGACCAGCTGCTCGCCGAGAGCGAGGTGCGGCGCCACGCGCTGGCGTTGTGCGAGCGACTGGAAGGGCTGCTCGAACGCCATGAACTCACGCTCAGCGCGTTCATCCTTGTCGAGCGCGAGTGGACGGCGCTGCTTGCCGCGTCATCGTCGCCATCGCCCTCATCAACACCAACACCATCGCCAGCGCAGGGCGCCGAGGCCTTCACGGCACTGCAGGCGCGCTATGCCGGGCTGCAGGCGCAGTCACGGGCGCTGCTGCAGGAACAAGGCGAGACCTGGCGCGATGCCGGGCGCCTGAAGGCGACGCTGGCCGAACTGGCGGCCCGATCCGACGCCGATGCGGCGGTAGAACCGGATGCGCTGGCGGCGCTTGTCGCCGAACGCGAAGCCGCAGCGGCGTGGCTCGCGCAGGCCGCTGCGGCGGTGCTGCCCAAGGAGCGCAGTCACCTGGCGGAATGGGTTGGCAAATTGACCGAGCGCCACTCCATACTCGCCATCGAGAGCAAGGCGCTGGTGAATGCCCGCAAGCTGGTCGGGGACCTGCAGGCCGACCCGGCGGTGCTGACGCCGGCCTGGCGCGCGGATTTCGCCCGCTCCGCTGCGATCGTTCGTCATGCGCTGCGCGAGCCGATCGAGGAAGCAGCTGCCGCTGCGAGCGCTGCCATCGATGCCGTCACGCGCAGCCAGATCGAAGCCCAGCGCGCCGTGGAACAACAGCACCGTGCGCAGATCGAGACGCTGGTCAGGCAGATGGAACAGCTCCTCGACAAGGGACAGCACCGGGAAGCCAACGAAGCCGCTGGCACGCTCAAGGACAAGCGCGCCGAAGCGGCCGGGGCTGCCGGCGCCCGGGCGCTACCCGCCGCGCTGGAGTTCCGCCTGAAACGCTGCGAGGAACGTCTGGCGAAAATGAATGAATGGAAGCGTTTCGGCGACGTGCAGGCGCGCGAGGCGCTGTGCCGCGAAGCCGAGGCCCTGGCCAAGCGCGTGGCGCGACAGGAAAAATCACGCATGGCAAAGGAGCCGCCAGCCCTGCCCCCGGGTGATGCACCGGAATCGCCGCTGCAAGCAGTGCCGCCAGGGGCACCCGCGGAGGCGCCGGCGCAGGCCGCCGCGGCGCCGGACTCGCGAGATGCACAGGTTGCGGATGCGGCTGATGCTCCGGTGCCCGCGCCGGTTCCTGCGCCGGTTCATTCCGACTCCACCGAACCCCCAACCACGCTCGAAATTCCCATCGAGGCCATCGCTGACAACCACGATCAGGTTGCGCGGGCAGGCGGCGATGCGGCGCCAACGGAGTCGCTAGCGGAGTCGCCAGCGCAGTCGACCGAACTGACCGCTGCGCCGGATCAAGCCGCCTCGGGCACTGGCATCGCCAGCACTGCGATGCCGGCCGATGCGGATGAACCGCACCTTGCGCCAGACGCCCTCGCAGTGGCGGTGCGCGATCTGCAGACCCGCTGGCAAAAGCTGGACAAGGGCCAGGGCGCCTCCTCCAAGGGACTGTGGGACCGTTTTCGTCGCGCCTGCGACCGTGCCTATGCACCCGCAAAGGCACACTTCGAGGCACTGGAAAAACAGCGTTCGGAAAATGCCGGGAAAAAGAATGCCGTGCTGGAGAAAATTGCCGCCCTGAACCAGCGCATCGTCGATGGCTCGAATTGGGGCAAACTCCTGAGCGAACGCGGCGATCTGGTCAAGGCCTGGTTCGAAGCGGGTGCCCTGCCGCGCAAGAATGCACGGGAGATGCAGAAAAGATTCGACGCCCTCACCGCCGATATCGATGCCCAGCTCAATGCGCGTCGCGCGGCGGAACGCACACGACGCCGTGCCCTCATCGAGCAGGCCAAGGCCATTGCCGAAAGACCGGCCGACGGCACCAGCATGGCGGCCATGATCGCGCTGCAAAAACTATGGCAGGAAGGCATGAAGGACGCCATCCGCCTCAAGCCCAGGGAAGACCAGGCAATATGGGAGGAGTTCCGCGCTGCCGGCTCGGCGCTGTTTGGCAAGCGCGACGCAGAGAAAGCCGCGCGCAACGCCGAGCGCGATGCGCAGCTCACAGAGCGCAGCGCGCTGATTGATGAATTCCAGGCGCTCGCCGCCAGCAGCGACGTGGCCGCGATCAAGCGCGGCAGCGACGAACTCGGTGCGCGCTGGCACGCCATGCCATGGCCGGAGCGAAAGCCGCTGCGCGAATGGGAGCAGAAGTTTGCCGGCGCCCGCGCCGCTGCGAGCGCGCGCATTGCCGCCATCCACGGCGAGGTGGAAAACGGGAAACGCGCCGCGGCGGCAGCGCGCCTTGCGGTGGTGGAGCGCGCCGAACAGGCGCTGGGCAACGGCGCCACGCCGGACATGGATGCGGTGCGCGCCGAATTGCAGGGCATGCTCGCCGACGGCGAAAAGCCGGATGCCAGGGTAGCGGCGCGCCTCGCCGCGCTCGAGGCCGCGGTAATAATCGGCCCCGAGGCATGGCAGGCGCAGGCAAAGAAGACCCAGCAAGAGCGCGATGCCCTGCTGCTGGAACTGGAAATCGTGCTGGGCCTGCCCTCGCCGCCGGAACTCGAGGGCGAGCGGCGCATGCGCATGCTCAAGCGCCTCGCCGAAAGCAAGAATTCACGCTCCACCCCGCCGCTGATGGCACCGGATGCGCCCAAAGCAGTCGAGAAGCTGCTGGCGTTGCCGCTGGCGATGCAGGGTGTCCAGGCGCGCGTCGAGGCAGTGGTCGACGCGTCAAGGCGCAAGGCGAAATAGCATTCGATTCCGATAGGGGGGCGCAGGTCAGTGACCGCAATCGGCCGGCAGACAGCCAGTACTGTCCCCCGATAGCAGGCTTGCAGACAAGAAATCGTCAACACATTGCCAGCAATCTATCGCCTTACTATAATGCTATACGTAAGGACAAAAGGAGAATGCAATGTCAAACGACGCCACGCTTACCAGCAAAGGTCAAACAACGATTCCCAAGGCAATCCGGGATAGTCTTTCCATGAAGACCGGAGACCGTATGACGTTCACGTTGATGCCCGATGCCACAGTCGTCATGCGGGTGAAGACCAAGAGTGTCACCGAACTGGCGGGCGTATTACACAAGAAGGGTCGCAAGACCGTTCCGATTGAACAGTTGTCGCGGTGATGCTGGGGGTCGATACCAACGTTCTCGTTCGCTATCTGGCTCGGGATGACGAAGCTCAGTTTGAGAAGGCACGAAAGCTGATCAAGCGCGAAGTCGCGGCAGGACGCCGCGTTTTCGTAAGCCAGCTGGTTCTCCTGGAAACCGAATGGGTGCTGCGTAGCCGATACAGCCTGCCGAAGAATCTGATCATTGAGGCCATCTCGGGATTGCTCGATGCGACCGATGTTCGATTCGAGGATGAGCCGGCCATCGAGGAGGCTCTTTTCATCTGGAAGGACACGACTGCCAATTTCGCTGATTGCCTGATCGGTGTCCAAAACCGGCGGCTTGGATGCCGAGCGACGGCAACCTTCGATGTGAAGGCTTCCAAATTGCCGGGATTTGTAGCTGCCTGACGATAGAAAGCAGGAGTTCAAGCCCCTGGTTTCATGAATAGTGCTTCAAATCCAGCGTGCGCTGGATTTTTTCGCACACCACACCGGGCACGCCTGCTTTTTCTGCAAACGCCCTCCATTTCGATACCGTCACCTGCACATCGGCAACGATTTTTGCAGCGCGCCCCCGTTTCATCGAAGCGGTCCTTGCGCAGGCGTCGAAGTCCTCCAGCGCGAAATGGTCGCGCTTTCCATTCAGCGTCATCTGATGGCTTGCCGTCCACGCACCCGTGGGATTGAAGCTGTAGGTCATGTCAAAGACCGGCGATAGCGACCATTCACCGGATTTATTCATCAGAAAGGCGATGTTCTTCACGTGGTCGTCCTGATTGCGGGCCACGATGTTGAATGCCATGCGCCGAAACAGTTGCTCGATGGCCTGCATGGGCAACCGCAGTTGCCGCATCGCGAGCAAGGCCTGCTCGTAGCCATAGGCCCCTGCCCTGTTGAAATCGTAGTGCGCCATGGCACACAGCGATTGCATGTGCAGTTTTTCCCCGTTAGCAAGGCGATCAAAGCGGCGCGTCATGAAATGCGAGCGGCCATTCTCTTCAAACAACCGGCTTTCACTGATGTCGATGCCGCATTCAAGCGCCATCAGGTGATACGCATACTCGATCACCCCGTAGCCTTTGGGGTCCTCCAGTTCCTTGTCCTTGTTGCCGCTGACGCCGTCGAATTTCAGCAACCAGTATTCAAACCCTTTGCCGGCTTTGACCTGGCCAGACCGAACTTCATGGGTTTTCGGGTTCCATGCGATGACCGCCTTCGCCCTCGCGCCGCCGGCGGCAGTGCCCACGCGCAAAATATCGCCCAGCGCATCTTCCCTGCCTTCAGCCGACGCCTGCAGGTTGTTCCGGTGGGTCAATATCTCCGACCAGTAGTGTCCGGTTAAATATCAAACAACTTCAATTGGTTGGTGATGTCTGATTGATTTTCGGGGTTTTCGTGGGGCTGGAAGGCACAAG
>CAXNGL010000229.1:0-5479 GCA_964201515.1 Burkholderiales bacterium | reverse complement strand
TCGTTCCAGGCACGGGTTTTCCGCTATCCTTTGCTCCTTTCGCGGCAACAGGGAGCATGACGGGATAAACCCCCTCGGCTTGAAACAAACTTTATGCGCACACTGATCTGTGGCTCCATCGCCTACGACAACATCATGGTCTTCCAGGGACGCTTCAAGGAGCACATCCTTCCCGACCAGATCCATATCCTGAACGTCGCTTTCCTGGTGCCTGAACTGCGGCGCGAGTTCGGCGGCTGTGCCGGGAACATCGCCTACAACCTGAAGCTCCTGGGCGGCGATCCGCTCATCATGGCGACGGTGGGAACGGACGCGACCCCCTACTACGAGCGCCTGCAGCGCCTGGGCATTGCGCGCGATTGCGTGCGCGAAATTCCGCAAACACTGACCGCCCAGGCCTTCATCACCACCGACTTGGACGACAACCAGATCACCGCGTTTCATCCGGGCGCGATGAACCAGTCGAATCTGAACAAGGTCACTGCGTCGCTGGGAGCCGGGCTTGCGATCGTCGCACCCGACGGGCGCGATGGCATGCTGCAACACGCCCGGGAACTCGCCTCGCTTGGCATCCCGTTCGTGTTCGATCCCGGGCAGGGACTGCCGATGTTTTCCGGCGACGAGCTGCTCGATTTCATCGACAAGGCGACCTACGTTGCCGTCAACGATTACGAGGGCAAGATGCTGGAGGAAAAAACCGGCCACTCCCTGACGGCGCTGGCGACGCGCGTGGAGGCGCTGATCACGACGCGCGGCGCCGAAGGGTCCATCATCTATTCTGGGGGTCAACGCCTGGACATCCCCTGCGTTAAGGCCAATGATGTTGTCGATCCGACCGGTTGTGGCGACGCTTATCGCGCCGGCCTTCTGTATGGCATTGCGGGCGGGCGTGACTGGCGCACCACCGGCCAGATCGCCTCGCTGATGGGTTCACTGAAGATCGGCTCGCGTGGCGGCCAGAACCACCAGATCGACCGTGCCAGCATCGCAGCTTTGTACCAGAAAGCCTTCGGCACGGCGCTTTGATGGCCGGTTGCACGATGGATTTTTCGTTCGTGCAGGTTTTGGCAGCGCTACCGCGGGCCAACCGCGTTTTTCCACGGATAAACACCAGCCGTATAAAAACGCGGTTTCTGAATAAGGCAGAGTCGGTTTATTCTTTGTCCCGGATTTCAGCGCTTAGGTAAGTGCCATTCGAGTATGGGGGGATGCATCCCTCATGTTGAAGCAAACACCAGGAAAGTTCCCCATGAAACCTTGCGACGGCCATATCTTTCGATTCGCGGTGCTTGCACTTTCCGGCTCCCTGCTCGTGTCCGGCTGCGCCACCAACAGCAGTTCGGGCAGCGTCTATTCGTCTGGCCAGACACGCAATGAACAGACGGTGCGCTTCGCCACTGTCGAGTCGGTCCGCGAAGTCACCATCGAAGGCACGCGCGGCCCCGTGGGCGCGGTGGCGGGTGGTGCCATCGGCGGCGTGGCGGGGTCGAATGTCGGCGGTGGCAAGGGCGCGACCATCGGGTCCATTCTCGGCGCAGTCGCAGGCGGCGTCGCCGGCCAGGCGATCGAGCGGCGCGTCACCGAGAAAAAGGGCCTCGAAATCACTGTCCGGCTGGAGAACGGCGAATTGCGCGCCATCACCCAGGAAAGCGACGAGACCTTTCGCGTCGGCGAGCGCGTGCGCCTCCTCTCGGGCAGCGGCACGACCCGGGTCTCGCATTGATACCGCGGCTTCATCCTATATCAGTACTGAGATAACAACCGCCCGTTGATGCACGTTGTTCTGGCATCAGAAAAAATGGAAATCGTGAATTCCGACGGCGCTTCGGGATGATCGCGCCGGCTCCCCCGTGGTTACGCATGGCGCGCATCGCGCGCGTTGCCAGCCTGCTGATACGCGGCCTCGGCACTGCTGCCTTCAAATATGGGCGCATGAACGCCAGCGCGCAACGCAGCGCCGTACGCCGCTGGTCGCGCGACATCCTGAGCACCATGGGCATTACCGTGCGCTTGCATGGATTGGCAGCTCCGCGCGCCGAAACCCTGCCGCCGCACTGCCTGATGGTCGGCAACCACGTCTCGTGGCTGGACATCCTGGTGCTGCTGTCGGTGTGCCCGGCGATCTTCGTCGCCAAGTCGGAGATTCGCCGCTGGCCGCTGGTGGGCTGGTTGTGCGCGCGCGTAGGCACGTTGTTCATCGAACGCGGACGGCGGACATCGGCCCGGCGCACCAGCAAGATCATGTCGGACGCCCTGAGCAACGGAACGCTGGTGTGCATCTTCCCGGAAGGCACCACCACCGAGGGACTCTCGGTGGCGCTCTTTCATGCCGCCTTGTTCCAGCCGGCGATCGATGCCGCGGCGATGGTGCAGCCGTTCGTCTTGCACTATGCCTTTCACAACGGCGAATACTGCGCCGCGCCGAACTACGTGGGCGACACGTCGTTCATGGCATCGCTGTGGACAAGCACGTCGGCACGCCGCATGGTCGCGAACGTGGAATTCCTTTTGCCCTTCAATGCCGCGGCACGCGATCGCCGCGAGCTGGCACGCACTGCCGAAGCAGCCGTTGCGACTGCACTCGCCAGCAGCCGGCCAGACGGGCGCGTCAGTTAGGGCGTGGCCCGGCTTGCGCGGGCGCCACAGCCCACCTGGAACAGGCGACGGTCTTCCAGGCGAATTGCGGTCAGGTTGCGTCCCCACACGCATCCGGAATCGAGCATCAGCAATTTCGGCGTGAGCTTGACGCCGAGCGCGGACCAATGCCCGCAGACGATCGTTGATCGCGTGGCTGCGCGCCCGGGTGCTTCGAACCAGGGCAGGTAACCGGCCGGTGCGGCGGTGGATTCACCCTTGGTCTGGAATTCCATGATGCCGGCACTGTCGCAAAAGCGCATGCGTGTCATGGCATTGACGATCACGCGGGTCCGGTCGGCGCCGGCCAGGTCTTCTGACCAATGATCGGGCTGGCTGCCATAGAGGTGACGCAGGAAATCGCGATGTGCAGGCCCGCGCAGCGAAGTCTCCACCTCGCGCGCGAGTTGCTCCGCCCGCGCTTCATCCCATGCCGGCAACAAGCCGGCGTGCACCATCAGGTGATCGCCCTCGCGATGAACCATCGGCCGATGACGCAACCAGTCGAGCAACTCGGCACGGTCCGGCGCGGCCAGGACCTCGCCAAGCGTGTCATCGTGCCGCGGCTTGCCCAGGCCCTCGGCAACCACCAGGAGATGCAGGTCATGGTTGCCGAGCACGGTGACCGCCCGCTCGCCAAGGGCGCGCACGTAGCGCAGCACGTCGAGCGACTTCGGCCCCCGGTTGACCAGATCGCCGACAAACCAGATACGGTCCCTAGCCGGATTGAAGGCAAAGGATTCCACGAGCCTTCGCAGTTCGTCAAAGCAGCCCTGTATGTCGCCGATTGCGTATGTAGCCATTGTGGATTGCGGAAAGGAAGATCGTGAGTCTACCGGCTTGGACAACTGAAATGTCGCGCTGCACGCGCAGAATTCACCGGGTAATTCGCATCATCCGGAGGCATTCCCGAGGGCACTGACGCACGGTGTTCCGATCAACACCGGCAGCGATTCCTGTCCTTGCAATATGATCAAATCCATTACTGTCGCCTTGTTTTATATATATGAACACAGTAATTATTATCATAGAGATCGCCACTCCCACGCCATCAGGCACCCAGGGCCAGTCGCCTATACTGGATCGCCTCGGCCACGTGCACCGTGGCCACGGAGGTCACGCCCGCCAGGTCGGCGATGCTGCGCGCCAGTTTCAGCACACGGTGATAGCCGCGCGCTGACAGGCCGAGACGGCCGATCGCCTGCTGCAGCAGCGTGGCACCCCCTTCATCGGGTGCGCAATGCAACTCGATCGCGCGCGTGCCCAGTAGCGCGTTGGCACATCCCTGGCGGTTGACCATGCGCGCGCGTGCCAGCACCACGCGTTCGCGCGCGGCGCGTGATGCACTGGGGGCGTCACCGTGTATCCGGGCGTCGCGGGACATGGCTTGCGTCAGTTCAGTGACAGGGACGGCTGGCACCTCGATCTGGATGTCGATGCGATCGAGCAGCGGTCCGGAGATGCGCGCGCGATAACGCGCCACCTGATCAGGGGTGCAGCGGCAACGGCCGTTGAAATGGCCCAGGAAGCCGCACGGACAAGGGTTCATCGCCGCAACCAACTGGAAGCTGGCGGGAAACTCGATCTGCCGCGCGGCGCGCGAAATGGCAACGCGGCCTGTTTCCAGCGGCTCGCGCAGGGCTTCCAGCACGCGGCGATCAAACTCGGGGAGTTCATCGAGGAACAGCACCCCGTGATGCGCCAGGGAAATTTCTCCGGGGCGCGGGTTCGATCCTCCGCCGACAATCGCCACGCTCGACGCCGAATGATGCGGCGCGCGGTAGGGGCGCCGTCTCCATTGCTCGGGCCGAAAGCCGCCGCTGCCCAGCGACTGCAAGGCAGCGCTTTGCAAGGCCTCCTCCTCAGACAAGGGTGGCAATATGCCGGGGAATCGCGCTGCCAGCATCGACTTGCCTGTTCCAGGCGGCCCGGACATCAACAGGCCATGGCCACCCGCCGCCGCCACTTCCAGCGCCCGCTTGGCATGCGACTGGCCACGCACGTCATCCAGGTCTGGGTAGGCATCGACATCGACCAGATCGGGGGCCGGTGGCGCCGACAGTTCGCCCTTGCCCGACAGATGGGCACAAACTTCCAGCAACGACCCGGCCTGCAGCACGCGGGTCCCCGACACCAATGCCGCTTCGCCGGCGCTTGCTTCAGGCAATATGAAGATGCGCTGGTCTGCCGCCGCGCCGTAGGCCATTGCCAACGCACCGCGCACGGGGCTCAGGTTCCCCGTCAGGGACAGTTCGCCGGCAAATTGGTAACGCGACAATTGATCATCGGGTATCTGGCGTGAGGCCGCGAGAATGCCCAGCGCGATGGCGAGGTCAAATCGCCCGCTTTCCTTTGGCAGTTCCGCCGGCGCAAGGTTGACCGTGATGCGACGCGCCGGGAATTCGAAGCCGCAATTGCCAATCGCAGCACGCACGCGTTCACGCGCTTCCTTGACCTCGGTTTCAGGCAGCCCGACGATGTGAAATGCCGGCAGGCCGTTGGACAAGTCCACTTCGACCGTGACCGGAGGTGCATTGAGGCCGGCCAATGCGCGGCTGTGCAAGATTGCCAGGGACATGATGTGCTCTCGAACGCGTCGCCGGTCGTCTCGACTGCGCGCAAGCACCCGCCGACCAGGCAGGCACTCACATACGCGAGACATTTCGGATTCCGACCAACCGCGGCTAATCTAACGACTGACGGGTTGTCTGCGTTGACCCCTGCCACTGGTGCGTGGCCGAAGCGCCACCAAGGAACCTCTGAAAAACCCCGACTTCTGCGAGAACCTATATGGGGTTCCCTCTGGAGTCGGGGGATATGCAAGGGGACAGAGCCGAATGGCACT
>CAXNGL010000228.1:0-5485 GCA_964201515.1 Burkholderiales bacterium | reverse complement strand
TTGGCGAGGGCATTGGTGCCGATGGTGTGGTTGGCGCCGGTGCGGTTTTCCACCACCACGCTTTGGCCGAACTTCGCGCCCAGCGCCTTGGCAAAGCCGCGCGCGGAAAGGTCGGTGCCGCCGCCGGGAGCCACCGGCACGATCATTTTCATCGGCCGGTTGGGAAAGGCCTGCGCCAGCGCGGCGCCGGGCAGCGCTGCAAGCACTGCCGCGCAAGCGCAGAGTGACAATAGCAATTTTTTCATGTTCGATCCTTCCTGTTGATGGCGCATCCCGCCGACGCCGGGCTACTGCCGTGGTGCTGCCGCCTTGACGATGGCTTCCCAGTTGTTGAACTCGCGCGTCAGGCGTTCCTGCACCTTGTCCAGCGGCTCCATGATCGGGCGCACCAGCATGCGGCCAAACAGCTCGGTCATGTCGGGGCTCTGCATCGCGGCGATGATCTCCTTGTTCAGGAAGGCCTGCAGGTCCTTCGGCAGCGCGGAGGGGCCGTACAACAGGTACCACGAGGTCACGTCGTAGCCGGGTGCGATGGACTCATGGAGCGAAGGCAGGTCCGGCGCGAGCGCGCTGCGGCCCATCGTGGTCACGGCCAGGCCCTTGATCTTGCCCGCCGCCATCTGGGGGCGCGCGGCGGCGAAGCTGGTGATCATCCCGGACACGGTGCCACCGAGGGTGTCGATCATGATCTGTCCGGTGCCCTTGTAGTCGACGTTCTGGATGTCGATCTTGCCCAGGCGCTTGAGGATGTCGTTGGCCAGCACCGTGGACGGGTCGGACGAGCCCAGCGTGATTGTGCCCGGCTTGGCGCGCGCGAGCTGCGCGAATTCCTGGATGTTGTTGACCGGCACATGCGCGCCGACGATCAGCACCAGCGGCTGGTCGCCGAAGAGCAGCAGTGGCGCCACGTCCTTGCGGGGGTTGTAGGGGAGGTCCTTCTCGGTGGAGGCGCTGATGGCGAAACCGCTGGTGGTGGAGCCCAGCGTATAGCCATCGGGATCGGACTTGACCACGAAGTTGACCCCGATGCTGCCGTTGGCGCCGGTGCGGTTCTCCACGATCACGCTCTGGCCCCAGCGCGCGGTGAGCGCCTTGGCAAAGCCGCGCGAGGCAACGTCGGTGCCGCCGCCGGGGGCGGTCGGGACGATGATCCTGACCGGACGCGTGGGGAAGTTCTGGGCCTGCACCGCTGTCGTGGCAAGCGCCAGTCCGAGGGCCCCGGTGATAAGGGCGACGAGGGCTGCGGTGGTTCCCGGCAGGATGAATTTCATGGGGGGGGTCCTCTTTCGATGGTGAGCGCATGGCAGGTCGCCGCTAACCGGCTGCGGCGTCGTTCGCGCGCGGTCGGCAACGTGCCGACGTTGGCAAGTATGTGCAAGGGGGCAAAGACTACCGTCGGGAGGCATTTTTTACAAGGCCTGCAATCCTTGACAGGGCGGGGCGATCGGGAGACATTCCACCCGACACGCATCCTGGAGGAGCATGACAATGACCCCGAAAAGCGCAATGCCCATGGCGCAGACGCCGACCCAGCGCCTGGCCGCCGCCGCGGCTGGCTTCACCGCGGACAACCTGCCCCCCGACACGCTGGAGAGCGCCAAGGACTACCTGCTCGATCACATCGCCGTGTCGCTGTACGGCATGCAGCAGCCCTGGAGCGGCTTCGTCGCCGACATGGTCGCCGCGGATGGTGGCGCGGCACAGGCTTCCGTGTACGGGCGCCGCCTGCGCGTGCCGGCATCCGCAGCGGCACTGGTGAACGGCACCGCCGCGCACGGTTTCGAACTGGATGACTGGCATGCCGGTTCGCTGTCGCACCTGGGGGCCGCGGTGATTCCCGCAGTGCTGGCAATTGCCGAGCGCGACCGGTTGCACGGGCGCGACGTCCTGGCGGCCATCGTGGCCGGCTACGAAGTCATGGCGCGTGCCGGCATGTCGGTCGCGCCGGGCGTGATCATGCGCGGCTACCATCCCACTGGCACGCACGGGCCGATCGGCGCCGCAGCCGGCGTGGGCAACCTGCTGCGCGTGGCGCCCAAGGTGATGACGGCGGCGCTGGGCATCGGCGCCTCCTGCGCGGCCGGGTTGATGGAGTTCAGCCAGGACGAGGAGGGCACCATGGTCAAGCGCGTGCACGCCGGGCGCGCGGCACAGGCGGGGGTGGTGGCGGTCGACCTCGCGCTGCGCGGGCTCACTGCGCCGCGCGCCAGCCTGGACGGCAAGTACGGTTATGCCAATGTGTTCACCGATGTGCCCAACCCGGATGCGTTGGTGAAGGAACTGGGCGAGGACTTCGAGATCCGCCGCAACAACGTCAAGCCCTATGCCTGTTGCGGCATGCTGCACGCGCCGATGGACGCCGTCGAGGACATCATGAAGGCGCACAGGATCGCGCTCGCCGACATCGACGACGTGGTGATCGGCGGCAGCCGCGCCGTGGTCGAGCAGCATGCATCGACTGCGCCGGAGTCGGTGATGGCGGCACAGTACAGCATGCCTTACGCTGCCGCCGTTGCCCTCATGGGACGCTCGCTCGATCCGCGTATGTTCGATGAGGGAAGCTATCAGGATGCCAACATTCTTGGCCTGGCCCGGCGCATTCGCCTGGAGATGGATCCGCAAATTGAAGCGGTGTTCCCGGGCAAGCTGGCGGGTGCAGCGCGCATCCGCACCAAGGACGGCCGGACCTTCGAAGCGCGCGTGATCGATGCGCGCGGCACTACCGACAACCCGTTCGGGCGCGATGGCATCATCGCCAAGGCGCGCGCCCTGTGTGATGGATTGCTGTCGCCGTCGGACATCGATGAACTGATCGGGCGGGTGTTCAGCTTCGACGGGACAGCCGACGCAGGGTCGCTGGCGCAGTTTCTCGACCAGTCAACCGCGCGGGCCGGGCACGGCCTAGCGGTGGTCAACCTGCGCCAGCGCGTATGATGCGGGCAAACGGGTGAAGCGGGCCGACCGGGTGATTGCTTGAATGCAGGAATAGACCTGCTGGCGGCATTGGGCGCAGCGTTGCTGCTCTAGGCGATGCCGTCGCTTGCGCAACAGCCGCTACGATTTGATAAGGTGACCGGATGAGCAAGCCAACGAGCAACCGATGCCGCGCGTTGACCGCTGTTCTGGTGGGATTCCTTGCACTGGCCCTGATTGCCGTTATGCCGGCGGGTGCCCAGTCGCCGCCGCCGCGCGTCATCTGGGTGTCACCGAACCCTCTGGGTGACGGCGGGCCCTTTTTCGAAGAATTGCGGCGCGGCCTGCGCGAATTCGGCTATGTCGAAGGACGCAATATCCAGCTCGAGGCATCTTGGAGCGATGGCACGCCGCAACGCGCGGCGAAGGTGCTTGCCGATGCCGTCGCGGCGGCGCCCAGTCTCATTGTGACGCAAGGCTCCATGGGGCCGCTGGCGAGCAAGGCGGTGACCGGGATTCCGGTGGTTTTTGGCTACAGCGGCGACCCGATCGAGGCGGGCATGATCGACAGCCTGCCGCGGCCGGGCAGAAACATGACCGGCCTCACCTACATGAACGTGGAGCTGGTGGGCAAGCGCATGTAACTGCTGAAGTAGCTGCTGCCTCGCGCCAAGCGCATCGCTGTCATCGCGAGTCCGTCCCACCCCGGTGACACATCGGAGCGTCGTGCCACGCATGCCGCGGCGACGCGCCTCGGCGTTGCCATCGATTATTTCGAGGTCCTCGCCACGACACCGATTGCCGAGATCTTGGCGACCGTGGAGAAGTCCCGCAGCGATGCCGCGATGTTCTTTCCGACCCAGACCATCATCGCCAACCGGGCGCGCATCGCCGAGTGGTCGATCAAGACCAAGGTGCCGACGATATCGGGATGGGCGCAGTTCGCCGAAGGCGGCAATGTCATGTCCTACGGGCCGAACCTCGCAGAGGCGTCGCGCCGACTGGCGTTCTATGTCGATCGCATCCTGAAGGGGGCGAAACCCGGTGAGTTGCCGGTGGAGATTCCCAACCGCGTGGAGATGGTAGTCAACCAAAAGACCGCCCGCGCCATCGGCGTCGCGGTGCCCCAATCGGTGCTGCTGCGCGCGGACAGGGTCATCGATTGATCCGCCGCAGCCCGCTGCGGCGCAAGTACGCGTTCTATTTCGTCGCGTTCGTGACAGTGGCGCTCATCGCCAGCGGCGCGGTGAGCGTGTATTTCACCTACCAGGAAACCAAGGCGGCGCTCCTGGAGTTGCAGCGCGAGAAGGCCACCGCGGCGGCCGGGCGCATCGAGGCCTACGTGCAGGAGATCGATCACCAGCTGGGCTGGATGCGGCTGCCCAATATCGACTCGCTGACGCTCGACCAGCGGCGCATCGAATACCTGAAGCTGCTGCGCCAGGTGCCGGCCATCACCGATGTGAGTTACATCGGATCCGACGGCAATGAAAAGCTCAAGGTGTCGCGTGTCGGCATGGACGTGTCGGATGCCAACATGAATTACGCGCAGGACCCGCGCTTCACCGGCGCGCGCGGCAGCAAGAGTTATTTCAGCGCGGTGTACTTTCGCAAGGACACTGAGCCCTACATGACCATCAGCGTGGCGATGACGGGGCGCGAGGGCGGCGTGACGGCGGTGGAGGTGAATCTGAAGTTCATCTGGGATGTGATCTCGCGCATCCGCATCGGCGAGCGTGGCTTGGCCTACGCCGTGGATGCACGCGGACAGCTGATCGCCCACCCGGACATCAGCCTGGTGCTGCAGAAAACCGACTTCTCGGCGCTGGAGCAGGTCAAGGCTGCGCGTGCCGCGCAGGCTGGGCCGGCCGGTGCCGGTGGTGCCGCTGAGCAAGTGGCGATCGTCCACGGTTTTCGCGGCGGGGAAGTGTTGACCGCCTACGCCAACATCGCCGAACTGGGCTGGGCGGTATTCGTCGAGCAGCCGCAGGAAGAGGCATTTGCGCCCTTGTACGCGTCGCTGC
The DNA here is from genome assembly GCA_964201515.1 of Burkholderiales bacterium. Taxonomy (GTDB): domain Bacteria; phylum Pseudomonadota; class Gammaproteobacteria; order Burkholderiales; family SG8-39; genus CAIYPG01. Next base: position 548 of record CAXNGL010000228.1, on the reverse strand, counting down.
GTCGCACCGGTTACCTGCTGCTGTTGGGACTGGTCTTCGCCATTGGCGTCAGCCTGCTGCTGGCGCAGCGCATGGTGACGCCCATTCGCGCCCTGCAGGAGGGGGCGGCGCGCATCGGCGAAGGCAACCTCGAGCAGCAGATCGTGGTGCGCACCGGTGATGAACTTGAGGAGTTGGCGGGCCAATTCAACAGCATGGCGCGGCAGTTGCAGGAGTCGTACGCCGGACTGGAGCAAAAGGTGGAGGCGCGCACGCGCGAGCTGAGCGAATCGCTGACCCAGCAGACGGCTACCGCTGAAATCCTGCGGGTCATCTCCAGCACGCCCACCGACACGCAGCCGGTGTTCGATGCCATCGTGCAAAGCGGACTCAACGTGTTCCCCGGGGGACGGGTGGCGATTGCGTTGGTGGAAGGCGATGGGGTGCATGTACGTGCCGCGACCGGGCTGAACAGTGAGGCCATCTTGACAGAGGTTGTTGTGCCCGCCAGTTACGAGAGCGCGATTGGCAGCGCCATCGTCGATGGGAGGAGCGTGAACATCCTGGAC
>CAXNGL010000227.1:0-5498 GCA_964201515.1 Burkholderiales bacterium | reverse complement strand
TTCATCGCGACCGCCAGCGTGGCGTGCGCCTCGGTGGAGATCGAACCCAGGGACATGGCGCCGGTGGAGAAGCGCTTGACGATGTCGGCGGCCGACTCGACTTCTGCGATCGGCACCGGCTGGCACTGGTCGAGCTTGAACTCGAACAGGCCGCGGAAAGTCATGTGACGGCGCGTCTGGTCGTTGATGATGTTGGCGTATTCGCGATAGGTCTGTGCGTTGTTCGACTTGGTCGACTGCTGCAGTTTGGCAATCGCGTCCGGCGTCCACATGTGCTCTTCACCGCGAATGCGAAAGGCGTATTCGCCGCCGGCATCGAGCGCGTTGGCCAGCACCGGGTCATTGCCGAATGCCGCCTTGTGCGCGCGAATGGCCTCCTCGGCGACATCGAACACATTGATGCCGCCGACGTTGGTGGTGGTGCCGGTGAAGTACTTGTCGACCAGCGCGCGCGACAGGCCCACCGCCTCGAAGATCTGCGCGCCGGTGTAGGACATGTAGGTCGAGATGCCCATCTTGGACATGACCTTGCGCAAGCCCTTGCCGACCGCCTTGACGAAATTCTTGATGGCCTTCTTGCCGTCGATATCGGTCGGCAACAGATCCTGGATGTGCAGCAGGGTTTCCAGCGCCAGGTACGGGTGCACGGCTTCCGCGCCGTAGCCGCCGAGTAGCGCGAAATGGTGCACTTCGCGCGCCGAGCCCGTCTCGACCACGAGACCGGCGCTGGTGCGCAGGCCCTTGTTGGTGAGGTGCTGGTGAATCGCGGACAACGCGAGGAGCGCCGGGATGGCCAGCTGGTCGGAGGACATCCGCAGGTCGGAAATGATGATGATGCTGTAGCCGGAACGCACCGCATCCTCGGCCTGCGCCGCGAGCGATGCCAGGCGTGCCTCGATGGCGTCACGGCCCCACGCAACCGGGTAGCAGATGTCGATTTCACAGGACTTGAACTTGCCGCCGGTATAACGATCGATGTTGCGTATCTTCTCCATCTCGTAGAAGTCCAGCACCGGCTGGCTCACCTCGAGCCGGATCGGCGGGTTCATCTCGTCGATGCCCAGCAGGTTCGGCTTGGGCCCGATGAAGGACACCAGTGACGTGACGAGTTCCTCGCGGATCGGGTCGATCGGCGGGTTGGTCACCTGCGCGAAGAGCTGCTTGAAATAGTGGTACAGCGTCTTGTTCTTGTCCGACAACACCGCGAGCGGCGAATCGTTGCCCATGGAACCCACAGGCTCCTCGCCCCTCTCGGCCATCGGCGCCATCAGGAACTTGAGGTCCTCCTGCGTATAGGCGAAGGCCTGCTGGCGGTCGAGCAGCGGCACGGTCGAGCGGATCGGTTGCTGCTTGTCGGTTTCGACATCGTCGAGCTTGATACGAATGCGCTCGATCCATTCGGAATAAGGCTTGGCCGAGGCGAGCGTGTCCTTGAGCTCCTTGTCGTCGATGATGCGGCCTTTCTCGAGATCGACAAGGAACATTTTCCCCGGCTGCAGGCGCCACTTCTTGACGATGCGCTCCTCGGGCACTGGCAGCACACCGGCTTCGGAGGCCATGATGACCAGATCGTCGTCGGTGACAATGTAACGCGCCGGCCGCAGGCCGTTGCGATCGAGCGTGGCCCCGATCTGGCGTCCGTCGGTGAAGGCGATGGCCGCAGGGCCGTCCCACGGCTCCATCATGGCAGCGTGGTATTCGTAGAACGCGCGGCGGCTCGGGTCCATCATGGTGTGGCCTTCCCATGCCTCGGGAATCATCATCATCACCGAGTGCGCCACTGAATAGCCGCTCATGGACAGGAGTTCCAGCGCGTTGTCGAAGGAAGCCGAGTCCGATTGGCCGTCGTAAATCAACGGCCACAGCTTGTCGAGGTCACGACCAAGGATCGGGCTGGAAATGGCGCCTTGGCGCGCGCGAATCCAGTTGACGTTGCCGCGCAGGGTGTTGATCTCGCCGTTGTGCGCAATCATGCGGAACGGATGCGCCAGGTCCCAGGTCGGAAAGGTATTGGTGGAGAACCGCTGGTGAACGAGGGCGAGCGCCGATTGCACGCGCTGGTCCTGCAGGTCGAGGTAGTACTGGCCGACCTGGCCTGCCAGCAACATGCCCTTGTAGACCACTGTACGCGCCGACATCGACGGCACGTAAAACTCCTTGCCATGTGCAAGCTGCAGCGCCTGGATGGCATGGCCCGAGCTCTTGCGGATGACGTATAGCTTCCGCTCGAGGGCATCCGTAACGGTGACCCCCTGGCCACGGCCGATGAAAACCTGGCGGATCACCGGCTCGATCCTCTTGACCGACTCCCCCAGACCGCTGTTGTCGCGCGGCACGTCGCGCCACCCCAACATGACCTGCCCCTCGTCCTTGATGGCGCGCTCGATCTCGTACTCACAGGCGAGGCGGCTGGCCGGCTCCTGGGGCAGGAACACCATGCCGACGCCATATTCACCCAGGGGCGGCAAGGTCACGCCCTGCCCGGCCATTTCTTCACGGAACAGGACATCAGGCATCTGGATCAGGATGCCGGCCCCGTCGCCCGCCAGCGGATCCGCCCCGACGGCGCCGCGATGGGTGAGGTTCTTGAGGATCTGCAGGCCCTGCTCGACGATGGCGTGGGTTTTTTGTCCCTTGATGTGCGCCACAAAACCGACACCGCACGCGTCGTGCTCGTTCGCCGGGTTGTACAAGCCCTGCCTCGTCGGAGCCGAGTGCGGGACTGCTTGCGGGACTGCGGAGTGTTCCACGGCTTCACCTCACGGCTTGCGGGCTTCGCGGGGGTCTGCGCCCATTCGCGTGGCCAATGTCACTATTCGAACCCGGTTTCCTGCAGAAATCGTGGTTCTCAATCTTTCAGGGGGGAACCGCGAAGTGTACCCGCGAAACTCTGCCTCTTCAAGCGCTTAGGACAACGCTGCACAGCAGCAAAGATACTCGGATCCGAGCGCCAGGAGTGGCCCGCGGACCGGTAGCGGGGGAGAACATCCTGGCCGGTCCCGGTCAACCGCTTTCAGGCGACACGGCGGGCCAGCACGCCATCCACCATGGCGGCACCAACCCCGGACTGAATACGTGCGCTGCCAACCCGGTCAAGGACAACAAAGCGTATGGCGCCATCGCGGGTTTTTTTGTCCAAGGCCATATGCTCGATGTAGCGCTCACGCGGGAACCCGGGGCCGGTGACAGGCAACCCGGCGCGGCTGATGAGTTTCTCGATCCGCGCGACGTCGACGGTGGCCAGGAGCCCGAGTTGTTGTGAAAGGTCCGCCGCCATCACCATGCCGGCGCCAACAGCCTCGCCGTGCAGCCAGTCGCCATACCCCAGGCCGGCTTCGATGGCATGGCCAAAGGTGTGGCCGAAATTGAGCAAGGCGCGCACGTCCTGCTCCTGTTCATCGAGGGAGACAATTTCCGACTTGATTTCACACGAGCGCAGCACGGCATGCTCCAGCGCTACCGCATCGCGCGCCAGCAGCGCGTCCATGTTCGCCTCCAGCCAATCAAAGAACCGGGCATCGCGAATCAGCCCATGCTTGATGACTTCGGCAAGACCCGCCTTGAGTTCGCGCTCAGGCAGGGTCTTCAGTGAATCCAGGTCGGCAAGAACGGCGCGCGGCTGGTAGAACGCGCCGATCATGTTCTTGCCCTGCGGGTGGTTGATCGCGGTCTTGCCACCCACGGACGAGTCGACTTGCGCCAGCAGCGTGGTGGGCATCTGGATGAAAGGGGCGCCGCGTTGCCAGGTGGCGGCGGCAAATCCGGTCATGTCCCCGACCACGCCGCCTCCCAGCGCTATCAGCGTGGTGCGGCGCTCACAGCGGTTCCCGATCAGCGCATCGAAAATCAGGTTGAGCGTCTGCCAGGTCTTGTATTGCTCGCCGTCGGGCAGGATCACAGGAACCACGGCGACGCCAGATGCTTCGAGAGCTGAACGCAATGCCCCGAGGTAGAGCGGGGCGATGGCCGTATTGGTGACGATTGCCACCCGCTTTTGCGGCAGCAATGGCGTGATCAACCCGGCATCGCGCAGGAGGCCCGTGCCGATGTGAATCGGATAACTGCGCTCACCCAGGGCTACGTTGAGAGTGCGCATGCTTTTTCAATCCGGGGCAGGAGTTCTGCGACCAGCGCGCTGACGCTTTGCCGACCCGTTTCGGCCAACAAGTCGGCCGTTTCCCGGTACAGGGGATCGCGCGTGTCGAACAATTCTTCCATTCGCGCGCGTTGATCTTCAGCCTGCAGCAGTGGTCGCGACTTGTCGTGTCGCGTGCGCCGCCACAGTTCGCGGGGGGGCGCATACAGGTACAGGACGAAGCCGCGCGCCTTGAGTGCGGTGCGATTGCCGGCATCGAGCACCACGCCGCCGCCAGTGGCAAGGACCACGTTCTGCAACAGCGTCATGCGCTCAACCACCTCGCACTCCCGGCGCCGGAATCCCGGCTCGCCTTCGATTTCGAAAATGACCGGTATGCGCACACCGGTGCGCGATTCGATTTCAGTATCGGTATCGTGGAAATCCTTTCCCAGCCGGCTCGCGAGGGCACGGCCAATGGTGGATTTCCCGGCGCCTGGCATGCCGACAAGAAACAGGTTGTTCGACGGATTCACCAGCCTATTCTAACGGAGCGCTCCCGTGAAATACCGGCCCCGGCTTGAATGCAAGCGCACGACGCCGGGTCGTCAAACAACAAGGCCGCCTTGCGGCGGCCCTGGGGTTACTCAGGACGCGAACGCAAGGATCAGCGCCGGCCGATCCGATCCTCCACCAGTCGTGGCGTAATGAAGATCAGCAGCTCAGTCTTGTTGTCACGACGCGCGTTGTTCTTGAACAGGTTGCCCACCACCGGCAGGTCTCCGAAAAAAGGCACCTTGGTGACCGTGTTGGCGGTGTCCTGCGTGTAGATCCCGCCGATCACGACGGTGCCGCCATTCTCCACCAAAACATTGGTTTTCACGTGCTTGGTATTGATCGTTGCGCCCGAGGCAAGAATGTCACCGATGGAGTCCTTGTTGACATCCAGTTCCATGACGATATTGCCGTCCGGCGTGATTTGCGGTTTAACCTTGAGCGCGAGGACGGCCTTGCGGAACGAGACGGAGGTTGCACCGCTGGAGCTCGCCTGCTGGAACGGAATCTCGGTACCCTGCTCAATCGTCGCTTCGACATTGTCCGCAGTCAGTACGCGCGGACTGGAGATGATCTTGCCCTTCCCATCGGTTTCCAGGGCGCTGAGTTCAAGGGTGAGGAAGCGGCTGAAATCGCGATTGAACAGGATCATCGAGAACAATCCCGGATTGAAGCCGCCGGTGCCGGTTGCCGGGAGGTTGACGTTCTGCGTTTCAGTCGCGATATTGGTTATGCCGGCCACTGCGGCCGCTCCGGTTGTCGGAACCGTCGTCAGTTGACCAGTGCTGGTCAATCCGGCCCCGACGTTCGAAAAGAGGCCATTGCTGTTGGTTCCGATTGTCCTACGGGCCCCTTGCTGCCCGTATCC
>CAXNGL010000226.1:0-5520 GCA_964201515.1 Burkholderiales bacterium | reverse complement strand
GGCGCGCTTCACCATCATCGTCTTGATCTTGCCGATCGCCTCTGTCGGATTGAGTCCCTTGGGGCACACGTCGACGCAATTCATGATGCTGTGGCAGCGGAACAGGCGGTACGGATCTTCGAGGTTATCCAGGCGCTCGGCCGCAGCCTGGTCGCGCGTGTCGGCCAGAAACCGGTAGGCGTGCAACAAGCCGGCGGGACCAACAAACTTGTCCGGATTCCACCAGAAGGAAGGACACGCAGTGGAGCAGCAGGCGCAAAGGATGCACTCGTAAAGTCCGTTCAACTCCTCACGATCTTCGGGCGACTGCAGGCGCTCCTTTTCGGGCGGAGGATCGTTGTTCACGAGGTACGGCTTGATCGAGTGGTACTGCTTGAAGAACTGCGTCATGTCCACGATCAGGTCGCGGATGACGGGCAGGCCGGGCAGCGGCTTGAGCTCCACGGGCTGCTTCAGTTCAGACAGCTTGGTAGTGCAGGCGAGGCCGTTCTTGCCATTGATGTTCATCGCATCCGATCCGCACACGCCTTCGCGGCACGAGCGGCGCAGGGACAGCGAGTCGTCCTGCTCCTTGATCCGTACCAGTGCATCGAGCAGCATCTGGTCCGTAGGCTCAAGCTCGACCTCGTAGTCCTTCATGTACGGCTTTTCGTCCTTGTCGGGGTCGTAGCGATACACACGAAATTGCATGGTTGCTCCTGGCTTTGCAACGCCGCGTTCGGCGCTGCCTTTCTTGGTTGTTGCGGCGCTTCGCGCCCGTTATCTACTAGTAAGTCCGTACCTTGGGTGCGATGCTTTCTGCCGTCAGGGGTTTCAGGTTCACCGGCTTGTAGTCAAGGCGGTCCCCTTCCTTGTACCAGAGCGAATGCTTGAGCCAATTCACGTCATCGCGCTCATGGTGATCCGAGCGGTCATGTGCGCCGCGCGATTCGGTCCGTGCATCTGCGGACACCATGGTTGCGCGTGCAACCTCGATCAGGTTATCCAACTCCAGCGCCTCGATGCGCGCGGTATTGAACACCTTGGACTTATCCTTGATTTCAGTGCGCGAGACGCGGTCTGAGATCTCGCGAATCTTTTTCACGCCCTCTGCCAGCGTATCCGGGAAGCGGAACACGCCGCAGTGCATTTGCATGGTGCGACGCATGTCCTTGGCCACCTCGGCATAGCTCTCGCCATTGGTCTGGTTCTCCAGGCGCGCAAGGCGCGACAGCGGCCGGTCTCCCGCATCCTTGGGAAGGTCCTTGAGACCGGGATTCTCCTTGAGGAAGCGAATGATCGAGTCGCCTGACGCCTTGCCGAACACGAGAAGGTCGGTGAGCGAGTTTGTTCCCAGGCGATTGGCCCCGTGCACCGAAGCACAGCCAACTTCGCCGGCTGCATAAAAGCCGGGGACCACGGAGTTCGAGTTGCCGTTCTTGGGCACCACCACCTCTCCGTGGTAATTGGTCGGAATGCCGCCCATCTGGTAATGCACTGTCGGAACCACCGGGATCGGATCCTTCACCGGGTCCACATTGGCAAACTTCTTGGCGATTTCGCGAATGCCGGGCAAGCGCTTGTCGATGACTTCGGCACCCAGGTGGTCCAGCTTCAACAAGACACAATCGCCCTCTTTGCCTGCTCCGCGACCTTCCTTGATTTCGGTCGCCATGGCCCGGGACACGACGTCGCGACTGGCAAGGTCCTTCAGGTTCGGCGCGTAACGCTCCATGAAACGTTCGCCGTTCTTGTTGAGCAGGTACCCGCCCTCGCCACGCACGCCTTCGGTGATCAGCACTCCCGCACCGGCGACGCCTGTCGGGTGAAACTGCCAGAACTCCATGTCCTCCAGCGGAATGCCGGCACGAGCCGCCATTCCGAGGCCATCACCGGTATTGATGAAAGCGTTCGTGGTCGAGGCATAGATGCGACCTGCTCCACCCGTCGCGAACAACGTCGCACGCGCGTGAAACATCATGACTTCCCCAGTCTCCATTTCGAGTGCCGTGACTCCTAGCACCTGTCCGCTAGGATCGCGAATCAGATCCAGCGCCATCCACTCAACGAAGAACTGGGTGTTGGCCCGCACATTGCGCTGGTACAGCGCGTGGAGCATGGCGTGTCCGGTGCGGTCAGCTGCGCAGCAGGACCGCTGAACGGGCTTCTCGCCAAAATTCATCGAGTGCCCGCCGAACGGGCGCTGGTAGATGGTTCCATCCTCGTTGCGGTCGAATGGCATGCCGAAATGCTCCAACTCGATCACGACTTCCGGAGCCGTCCGAACCATGAACTCGATCGCATCCTGGTCGCCGAGCCAGTCCGAACCCTTGACGGTGTCGTACATGTGCCAATTCCAGTTGTCTTCCCCCATGTTGCCAAGGGAGGCGCCGACGCCACCTTGCGCTGCCACCGTGTGGGAGCGCGTGGGGAACACTTTCGACAACACCGCGCACTTGATTCCTGCTTCAGCCAACTGCAGCGCAGCCCGCAAACCCGCGCCGCCCGCCCCAACCACGACTGCATCGAACTTTCTGACTGGTGTATTCCGACCTGCGTTCGCCACTTCAGCTTCTCCAAATGACCTGTACTGCCCAGCCGCCGCATCCGACCAGCCAAAGTACCGTCGCAACTTCCAGCAAGAGACGCAATCCGGTGTTCTTCACGTAATCCATACAGATATCGCGCACGCCGACCCAAGCGTGATAAAGCATGCTCAGCACGAACAGCAAGGTCGCAAAACGCATCCATCCCTGCGAAAACAGGCTTTTCCAGGTGTTGTACGAGAAGGGTCCGCCCGCGAGCCAGACCACGCCGACCATCAGCGTGTAGACCGCCATGACCACCGCGGTGACCCGCTGCGCCAGCCAATCCTTGAGCCCGTAGTGCGCGCCGACCACCGTGCGGTTCACCATAGCCGCACTCCCAGGATAAGGGTCAAAATGATGCTCACGGCGAAAACTGCAAAGCTCGACGTTCTCGCGGCAGGCAGCTTGACGCCGACATGAATGTCCATCAGCAGGTATCGGACCCCTGCACAGAAGTGATGCATGTACGCCCACAGCAGGCTGAACATCACCAGCTTCACAAGCGGGTGCGCCATGTAATTTGTGAAATGCGCATATCCAAGCGGCGAAGTCAGGCTCATGTCGAGCAAAAACAGGAACCAGATAATTCCCACGAAGAGCAGGATGCCACTGACACGGTGAACGATTGATACCAGACCTGGGATCGGCAGGTTCACCGGACTCAGATTAAACCAGACCGGGCGTTGCTTTTTGGCTGTCAGATCAGACATGTAACGGAGCCCAACAAGCGAATCTTAGGAATTTTTATCGTTGCCCGCGAGGCGCGCCGGGCGCATGTACTTCGACGCGAATTATATCAGCGTTCCAACACGGTTTGTACTTCACAATATGAGGCGCTGAAATTTGACACTCCTCCATCGACAACCTACACTCGTCCGCGCCAAATTTGCGCTCTGCGAAGAGCCGATCCAGGGCCTCACCGTGATGCAGAGCGCTGCATCGGTTGTGCGCCCACGGGGTCTGATTCCTTGCTGCCGGTTCGGCGTTCCATCCCCGCAGATGCGTGGACACCACACGGTTCTATGACAGCCCGGACGGTCGGTTCGTTCGACAATGACAGCGCAAGCAATTCATTCCACTCTCAGCCTTCAACGCAATCAGGAGCCATCATGGCCAAGCCAGCCGTTCGAGTCGCAGTAACCGGCGCTGCCGGACAAATCGGGTACAGCCTGCTGTTTCGCATTGCCGCCGGCGAAATGCTCGGCAAGGACCAGCCGGTCATTCTGCAGATGCTGGAAATACCCGATGAGAAGGCGCAGAACGCGCTCAAGGGCGTCATCATGGAACTTGAAGATTGCGCCTTCCCGTTGCTGGCCGGTGTCGTGCCGACAGCCGATCCGAAAATCGCCTTCCGTGATGCCGACATCGCCATGCTGGTAGGCGCGCGGCCCCGCAGCAAGGGCATGGAGCGCAAGGACTTGCTCGAGGCCAATGGGGCCATATTCACCGTACAGGGCCGTGCCATCAACGAGGTGGCCAAGCGATCGATCAAGGTGCTGGTCGTCGGCAATCCCGCCAACACCAATGCCTACATTGCGATGAGAAGCGCGCCCGACCTGCCGCGCGACAGTTTTACCGCCATGCTCCGCCTGGACTACAATCGTGCGCAGTCGCTGCTTGCAGCGCGTACCGGCAAGCCGGTGGACTCCATCGAAAAACTCATCGTCTGGGGAAATCACTCGCCCACGATGTACCCGGACATCCGCTTCGCCACGATTGCCGGCCAGCCTGCGCCGAAGGTCGTCAACGACGAGTCCTGGTATCGCGACACTTTCATCCCGACGGTGGGCAAGCGTGGCGCCGCGATCATCGAAGCGCGCGGGCTCTCCTCCGCCGCATCCGCAGCAAATGCCGCGATCTGCCACGTGCGAGACTGGGTGAACGGATCCGACGGCAAGTGGGTCACCATGGGGGTGCCCTCGGACGGTTCCTATGGCATCCCCGACGGCATCATGTACGGCGTACCGGTCACCACCGCTGGCGGGAAATATGAGCGCGTGAAAGGCCTGGAGATCGACCCCTTCAGCCGCCACAAGATGGACGCAACCCTGAAGGAGCTTCAGGAAGAACAGGACGGCGTCAAACACCTGCTGTAATCGAGGACGAAGGCGCGGGACCCGGCATTCTGCGGACCGCGCCGCAGCGACTGAATAACCGCGATCCAGGCCACCCGCCCGTAGCCTCATCCCACCACAGAGCATTTCCCAGGGACCCGCACCATGCACAACGGCGCACATCCGCGCGACATCCTGTTCCGCGGCGAGAAGCCCTTCCCCATTCTGCCAGCCTGCGACCACTACGCAGGCAATGAAAAGCTCTGGCTCAAGGCGCTAGGACTGCAAGCCGAACTGGGCCCGATCTTCGACCTCACCTGCGACTGCGAAGATGGCGCCGCACCGGGGCGTGAGAAGGAACATGCCGAATTGGTGGTGAAGACCATCATGTCGGCGGCAAATATCCACGGCAGAGTCGGTGCGCGTGTGCACGACCATTCGCATCCACACTGGAAAGCCGACGTGGACGTCATCGTGTCGGGCGCAGGCGCAAGACTATCCCATATCACCATTCCCAAGCCCACCGCTGCCCGCCAGGTGGCCGAAATGATCGACTACATCAGCAGCGTTGCCGCAAGGCACGGCGTGAAGCGCGACATCCCCATCAACGTCCTGGTCGAAACCCACGGCGCCTTGCACGAGGCGTTCGAGATTGCCGCCCTGCCCTGCATGCAGGTACTCGATTTCGGCCTCATGGACCTTGTTTCCGCCCACCACGGCGCCATCCCGTCGACGGCCATGCGATCGCCGGGGCAGTTCGAGCATCACCTGACCGTGCGGGCGCAGACCGAAATCGTCGCGGCTGCCCTGGCCAATGGCATTGTTCCCGCGCACGGCGTGACACTTGACCTGAAGAACCCGCAAACGGCACATAACGATGCGCTGCGTGCCCGCAAGGA
>CAXNGL010000225.1:0-5545 GCA_964201515.1 Burkholderiales bacterium | reverse complement strand
TCACCTGCACGCCGACCTCGGGCGCCGCGGCGAGATTGAGGTACCAGGACGGATGCGCCGGTGCGCCGCCCCTCGAGGCCACGATGACGCAGCGCCCTTCGTGCTCGCCGAAGATGAGCGGGTTGAGGTATTGCGTGCCCGAGCGCCGCCCGGTGGTGGTGAGGATGAGCGTGGGCACCGGGCCCGGCACGCCCGCCCGTGGCGACTGCCACCAGTAGCCGTCTTCGCCGTCGGTGGCGAGGTAGCGCGCCAGGTGCAGGTGCTGCCAGTCGCGCATGTTGGGCGCGGGGATGGGGTTGTCGGTGGGTAGGGTCATGGCGGTGGTCCCTCTAATACTGACAAGAAGAATGAAAGGCCTTCACCATTTGCATATCGGTATTGATAATACTGACAAATAGAACCGCAGTTTCCTTTGTGTCGGCAGGCACTGTTGCGCGGTGAGCGTGAAGTTTAACGTGTCTGCCCCCATAGCGGGCGGCGCGTCGGGAGCGGTCCAGGCAAGTCCTGCCACCCTCGAGTTCCGCGTTGGTTGGGGAGCAAGGGCCAGTTGAACCTTGCTGGTATGATTCCCCGCTCATCAGGGGTGGCGCTTGCGCTTCGCCGAATTGCAACCCGCCGAATTGCAACCTGTCGAATTGCAACCCGCCGAATTGCAACCCGCCGCAGTGCAATCTGCCGCATTGCAACCAGTCATCCGGGAACATATCCAGCGCCATGTCTGACCATGCTCGCGGCGTGCCATGCAATGCTCGACGACAGCCAGGCAGCGGCAGCTTGTGTCCGTCAGGCCCAGGCGCTGGTGCAGGACTTCAATTTGCGCGGACACGTTTTTCCGGCCTTGCACTACAAGCAGGAGGGAGACCTCGCGCACTATCGCGATGCCTTGCTGAAAGCGGGGTTTCCGTAGTAGACAAGGCGGGTGTCCGCGGTCGCCCGCAACATTACTCATCCAGGAGGAAAGCCAGTGGCACTGACGCATGTATTGACCCCCATCCAGGTGGGACCGGTTCAACTTCGCAATCGCGTGGCGCGCACCGCACACGGCACGCGCCTGGCCCTGTATTCCTTCGATGACCTGACCGAATTCCACTTTCGGCGCGCCGAGGGCGGCGTCGGCCTGACCATTTTCGAGATCATCGGCGTGCATCGCACCACGCCGGCCTCGCTCAATGTGTTCAACCCGGTGCATGCCGAGGGCTATCCGCGCATGATGGCGAAATTGCGGCCCACCGGCATGAAGTGCTTCCAGCAACTGTGGCACGGCGGCCATCACTCGCTGCCTATCGATGGCTCACCGCCGTGGTCGGCCTCCGACCAGCCCAGCCCCGAGGCGGGCGTGGTGCCGATTGCCATGACCAAGATGATGATCGACGAGATCATCGAGGCCTACGCCATGACGGCGAAGAAATGCGAGGAGTGGGGTCTGGATGGCGTGGAACTGCACGCCGCGCACGGCTACCTGCCACAGCAGTTCCTGTCCTCCAACACCAACAAGCGCGAGGACGACTACGGCGGCTCCTTCGAGAACCGCGCGCGCTTCACCCTGGAGTGCCTGGCGGCCATCCGCGCCACGGTGTCGAAGGACTTCGCGCTGGCGGTGCGCCTGGCGCCCGACGATGCGGCCGGCGGTTCAGGCGTGGAGGATAACGGGCGCATCCTCGAGCTCATCGAATCGAAGGGGCTGGCCGACCTCTTCAATGTGTCGCTGGGCAGCTACCAGTCCTTTCCGCGCCTGGTGGCGGGCATGCACGAGCCCATGGGCTACGAGCTGCCGACCAGCGTGCCGGTGACGCGGCGCGCCAAGCAGGTGCCGACGCTGGTCACGGGGCGCTTTCGCACGCTGGAGGAGGCCGACGCCGTGATCCGCGCCGGCGATGCCAGCATCGTGGCGCTGTCGCGCGCCCACATCGCCGACCCGGACCTGGTCAAGAAGACCATGGCGGGACACCCGGAGCAGGTGCGCCCCTGCATCGGCTGCAACCAGGGCTGCCTCGCCGGCTCGCGGGGCGCGAGCGCGCGCGTGGCCTGCACCGTCAATCCTGGCGCCGGCTGGGAGCGCACCAGCGGCGACCACATGCTCACACCGGTGGCCAAACCCAAGCGCGTGCTGGTGATCGGCGGCGGCCCCGCGGGCATGGAGGCAGCGCGGGCGGCGGCGACGCGCGGCCACAAGGTGACGCTGGTGGAGGCGGAGCCGGCGCTCGGCGGCGTGGTGAAGATCGCCTGCAAGGCACCGACACGCGCCACCATGAAGGACGCCATCATGTGGCTGGAGCAGGAGGTGTATCGGCTGGGCGTGGAGGTGCGCCTGTCCACCTACATGGATCCGCAGGACGTGCTCAACGAAGGCGCGGACGAAGTCATCGTCGCCACCGGCTCCACGCCGCGCATGGACGGCGTGCAGGTGACCAACCCGGGCGAGCCCATCAGCGGGCTCGAGCAGCCGCATGTGCTCTCCTCATGGGATGTGTTCCAGGACGAGCGGCGTATCACCGGTGCGACCGCGCTGGTGATCGACGACACCGGGCACTTCGAGGCCATCGCTGCTGCCGAGACGCTGCAGGCGCGCGGCATGGCGGTCACCTTCGTCACGCGCCACATCTCCTTCGGCCCGGGAGTGGAGATGGCGGCGATGTCCGAGCCGGCGCTGTCGCGCCTGACGGCGCGCGGCAACTTCAGCTTCCATCCGCGCTGGCGCGCCGTGTCCATAGGTAAGCCAACTGCGGGCAAGGGCACGGCGGTGATTGCACCGACCTTCATCAAGCTGCCTGACGCCAAGCCGGGGCAACTGCTGACGGTGCCGGCCGACACCGTGGTGTTCGTGTCGCCCAACCGCTCCAATCGCGACATCTACGACGCCTTGTCGGCCAAGGGCGCCAGCGTGCGTATCGTCGGCGACGCCAACTCGCCGCGCTTCCTGAACGTGGCCATCCGGGAAGGGCATCTCGCGGGCATTGCGGTATAAGAGGGGCTGAGTGGCGTGCTTGGCGTGCTGCGCGGTCAGTGGCCGCGGCGCGGGTTGTTCAAGGAGGAGGGCGTCATGCGTATCTTGAATCGTGTCGGCATCGTGTTGCTGCTGGTCGTTGCGGGGATTGTGGCCAGCGTTACTGCCGCGGGCTCAGCGTTCGCACAGGCCTGGCCCAACAAGCCGGTGCGCGTCATCGTGCCCTATGCGCCGAGCAGCGGCGTGGCCATCGCCACGCGCCTGGTGACCGACGAACTGGCCAAGAGCCTGGGGCAGTCGTTCATCCACGAGACCAGGACCGGCGCTGGCGGCGCCATCGCCTCGGCCTTTGTGGCCTCGTCGCCCGCTGACGGCTACACCCTGCTTGCCAATTCGTCGGCGCACTCCATCCTGCAGGTGCTCAATCCCGGCGTGCCCTACGACACGCTGCGCGACTTCGTCGGCGTGACCCCGCTGGCCGAACTGCCGCTGGTGATGGTGATCGCGAAGTCCAAGGGCATCCGCAGCGTGCAGGAACTGGTTGCCGCGGCCAAGTCCAAGCCCGGGTCGCTGACCTTCGCCTCGGCCGGTGTCGGCACCTCGGCGCACCTGGGCGCGGAGAAGTTCCGCATCGCCGCCGGCGTCGAGGTGCTGCACATCCCGTTCAAGAGCACCACCGACGGGGTGACCGAGGTGCTGGCTGCCCGCGTGGACTATGTGTATACCGCCGTGGCCTCGGTGCAGTCGATGATCAAGGATGGCGCGCTGGTGCCGCTGGCCATGTCCTCCAAGCGCTCGGCCTCGCTGCCGGGCGTTCCCACCATCGAGGAGGCCGGCGTGCCGGGCGCCGGCTACAGCGTGTGGACGGGGCTCATGGCGCCGGCGAAGACGCCGCGCGAAGTGGTGCTGCGGCTGCAGCAGGAAATCGTCAAGGTGCTTGCGACCACCGATCTCAAGGAGCGCATGCTCAAGGTCGGCGCGGAGCCCTTCACGCTGACTCCGGATGAATTCGATGCGCTGATCAAGCGCGAGCTGGCGGAGAACGACAAGCTGGTGAAGGCCATCGGCATCCGGGCGCAGTGATGAGCGCCCCATCTGCCATGAGCGATCCCGCGGGCAAGACACTGGAAGACACGCTGGTCGACTTCCTCCAGGGACTGCGCCTCTCCGACATCCCGGCCGAGACACGCGAGCACGTCAAGCAGTCCTTCCTCGATACCCTGGGAGCCGCGCTGGCCGGCACTGCCGCCGAAGGCAGCGCCGCGCTGGTCGAGCAGGTGGGCGAGTGGGGCGGGCATGCGCAGAGCCGGCTCATCGGCTTTGCGCAGCGGGTGAGCTTCCTCGATGCCACCATCGTCAACACCACCATGGCGCGGGCACTCGAACTCGACGACGTGCACGAGATGGCCATGCTGCACCCCTCGGTGTCCTGCATCCCGACGGCGCTGGCGTGGGCGGACTGGAAGGGTCCTGTCAGTGGCGCCGACCTGCTCACCGCCTGCACCGCCGGCATGGAACTGGTGTGCCGGCTCGGCCTGACGCCCACCTATCATGTGGCCGGCGCGCTGCACAAGCCGCGCTGGTTCTCCTACACCTACCAGTGCGGCACCTTCGGTGCGGCGGCCATCGTGGCGAAGCTGGAGCGCCTGTCGCACGACCTGACGCTGGATGCGCTCGGCAATGCCTACAGCCAGATGGCCGGCAACCAGCAGGGCATCCAGGAGGGCGTGCTGATCGTGCGCGTGCAGCAGGGCCTGTCGGCGCGCGACGGCGCGCTCGGGGTCCTGCTGGCCAAGAAGGGCATCACCGGCGGGCGGCGCATGCTGGAGGGCAAGTTCGGTTACCTGAATGCTTTCTGCGGCGGCGAATACGACCGCAACCAGTTGCTCGATGGGCTGGGTGAAACCTTCCAAGTGGACCAGATCAGCATCAAGCCCTACCCCTGCTGCAAGATCACGCACGCCTCGGTCAGCGCGGCGCTCGAACTGGTGGAGCAGCACGACCTCAAGCCGTCGGACATCGATGAGGTCACGGTGCAGATCGCCAGCCGCGAGAGCTGGGACGAAGTGTGCCAGCCGGTGGCCGAGAAGCGCCGCCCGAAGACCTCGGTGGATGCGCAGTTCAGCCTGCCCTTCGTGGTGGCGAGCGCCATCGTGCGCCGGCGCGTGGGCCTGGATGAAGTGGGTGCCGAGGGCTTGAAGGATGCCGACATCCTCGCCATGGCGCAGCGCGTGCTGCCGGTGCACGACACCTCGGCGGAGAAATCCGAAGGCCGCGTGCTGCCCATGCCCATCACCATGCAGATGCGCCTGGCCAACGGCAAGACGCTGAGCCTGTGGAAGCGTTTTCCCCACGGCCATCCGCAGAACCGCATGCAGTGGATCAGCGTGGAGCAGAAATTCCGCGAGTGCGCGGCACGCGCGCGCGTGCCGGTGGCCGACGCCGTGCAGGAGGAGATCATCGGCATGGTGCGCGGGCTGGAGGACGTGAAGGACGTGCGCGATCTCAACCGCCTCCTGACCGAGGGCGGGTTGCAGCGGCGGTGAGGGATTGGAGTGCCTGGCAATGTGTGGGGAACTCATTGGCAACTCATTGGCAACT
>CAXNGL010000224.1:0-5545 GCA_964201515.1 Burkholderiales bacterium | reverse complement strand
TGATCATGACCGGGACGCCTGCGGGCGTCGGCGCCGCAAAGCCCGGCGATGAACTCATCGCCACGATTGACGGGGTCGGCGAACTGCGCGTGAAGATCCAGCCGGCGCGATAGCGCGACACCGCGAAGGCCCCCTGTTTGGCGCACACCAGGACCAACCCGAGCCCGCGATACCGCGCGCTTCTCGAGTTGTATGGTCGCATGCATCGGGAGGGCGATGCGTCGCGGCACACCCCGGCGCAGGACATGTTCCAGGGCATCAGCCTGCGGCCGCATGTCGTCCCTATCCACAATCTCATCACGGCGACACGCGCGCAAACGATCCTCGACTACGGCAGCGGCAAGGGCATGCTGTACCACCTGCGGCCTTTTCACCTGGAAGGCCATGCCGAGACCTGGGAATCCGTGTCGGACTATTGGGACGTGGATTACGTCGCCTGCTACGACCCTTCCTATGCCCCCTTCAGCCTGTTGCCGCAGGGCCCCTTCGACGGGGTCATCTGCACCGATGTACTCGAGCACTGTCCGGAAGAAGATTTGGACTGGATCGTCGGTGAACTCTTCGGTTACGCCAACAAGTTCGTCTTTGCCAGCATAGCGGGATACCCTGCCATGAAGACCCTGCCCAGCGGGGAGAACGCCCATTGCACGGTGCAGCCCTTGGCATGGTGGAATGCGCTTTTTCAACGCCATGCCGGTGACAATGGCGCCCTTTGGATGGTTCGATACTATGAACGCAATGCAACCGACCAGGCATTGACCGTCAGGGAGTTCGGTTCGGCACAAGCATGACCAAGGCAGCGCCCTGTTGGCAGACAAGGTACGCTGCGCAAGTTCCAGCGATAACCCTCACTATCAGGAGGTGAAAATGCCTTCCCCGGTTCGCAATCCGAATGAACTGTACGCCGCTGCGGAGCAAGCGCTGTTTCGCTCACCCATCCCGGTGCAATCGGTGGCCAGCGACGAATTCGCGCCGACGGCGCAAACGGCGCGCCAACGCGAGTTCGAGGCGCGCGTGAAGGCGCTGGGCACGACCCTCGCAAAGCGCCATGGCATGAGCCGGCGCGCGTTTTTCCGCACCTCCGCGGGCATGGCGGCGGCGTTCCTCGCCATGAACGACACTTATGCCGACGAAAAATCGGGGCCGCTATTCGGCGTCTCCCGCGCCGAAGCGCAGACCCCGGAACTTGCCAACGAGCGGGCCCGACAGCTATCCGGCCAGTTCATCATGGACATGCACACGCATTTCCTGCGCGACGACACGCGACTGGAAGGCTTTGTGCGTGCGCGCGAAGCCGTTGGCAAGGCGGGGTGGAATCCGCTGCTGCGCGGCAGGGAGCAGACGCTCGAAAACCTGAAGTTCGCCAATTACCTGAAGGAAATCTATCTCGACAGCGACACCAAGGTGGCCTGCATCAGCGGCTCGCCATCGCAGGATGCCCGTGACTGGTTCCTCACCAACGAGATGAAGGTACAAGCGCGCTCCACCGTCAATGCCATTGCCGGCACCAAGCGCCTGTTTGCCCACGGCATCTTCACCCCGGGTTATCCCGGCTGGATGGAGGCAATCGATCGCATGGCCAGTGAACTCAAGCCCGATTCCTGGAAAGGCTATACGGTGGGCGATAACACCAACAAGCACCTGTCGACGCACCCGTACCGGCTCGATGACGAGAAGCTCCTTTATCCCGCCTACGAAAAATTCCTCAAGTCGGGCATTCGCAACGTGTGCATCCACAAAGGACTTTTCGCGCCATCGACGACCAGGCAGTTTCCCAACCTCGCCGCGTATGCCGATGTACGCGACGTGGGCAAGGCGGCAAAAGACTGGCCGCAACTCAATTTCATCATCTATCACTCGGGGTATCGCATGGGCGGCGGTGGACGCGCCGGCGATGCCTGGGACCAGTTCGAGAAAACCGGTCGCATCGATTGGGTCACCGACCTTGCGGAAATTCCGGGCAAGTTCGGCGTATCGAACGTGTATGCCGACCTCGGGCAGATCTTTGCGCAGACCACCATCGCCGAACCCAAATTGACCGCAACCATGCTGGGACAATTGATCCGCGGCATGGGTACCGATCACATCTGCTGGGGCACCGATGCCATCTGGACCGGCGCGCCGCAATGGCAGATCGAAGCGCTGCGGCGCCTCGAAATCCCCGAGGAATTGCGCAGGAAACACGGCTATGCCGAATTGGGCCCGGCCGACGGCCGGGTCAAGAATGCCATCTTCGGCGAGAACAATGCCCGGCTATACTCCTATACGTCGCGACAGCGCGCCGCGTTGGATGGCGACCGCATTGCCGAGGCAAGAACCGCCTATGAGCGCGATGGCACCATGCGAACGAATCTCGCCTATGGCTACGCCAACATGGGATAAGCCGACGCTGGCCAGTGCGCGCCGGATGTCGGCACAGACGACCGCAAGCGGCCGGATGTCAGCGCCCACGACTTCGGGTAACCTACGGCCTCTGCCTTAAGGACAGCAATCGAGACTGCCTCGCAGTCGCCGCGTGCCGATTCCTCACTTTCCCTGGAGGGACAAAACCATGAATCACCCGTTCAAACGGTTGGCAATGCTCACCCTGCTGTTGTCGCTTTGCGCAGGCGCCATTGCACAGTCGTATCCGACCCGCCCGGTCACGTTTACGTCTGCCATGGCGGCCGGATCGACCACTGATATCCTGGCCCGCGAAGTCGCCAAGCTCCTGTCCGAGCGCATGGGACAAGCCATCATTGTCGAGACCGTATCAGGCGGCGGCGGGATCGTCGCCGCCAAGAAGGTGATCAACGCGCAGCCTGACGGATACAGCCTGCTTTTCGTCACCAACGGACTGACCTCGAACCAGGCCATGCGCAGCAAGCCCGATTTCGACATCGTCAAGGATCTGGTGGCGATCTCGCCGTTGTTCGAGGGCATTTTCGGCATCTACATCAACCCCGACTTGCCGGTAAGAACACTGCAGGAATTCGTCGCCTATGCCAAGGCGCGCCCGGGCAAGATCAACTACGGCACCAGCGGCATCGGTGGCATCGTGCACCTGGTGAATGCCGATTTCGCGGTGCGTGCGGGACTGGACATGGTTCACGTGCCCTACAAGGGCGGCGCCGAGTACCTGCCGGCGACAATGGCCAACCAGGTCCAGCTGTCGTTCGCGGACGTTACGTTCGCCCAGCCGCAGGCGGATGCCGGCAAGGTGCGCCTCCTGGCGGTCACTTCCAAGCAGCGCCTGCCGCAAATGCCCAATGTGCCTACCTTCGAGGAAAGCGGCTTTCCCGGCTACGCGCCCACCTTCTGGACCGGACTGTACGCGCCGCGCGGCACGCCCCAGGCCATCATCGATCGGATCAATGCCGAGGTGCGGGCCATCATCACCCCGCCGGAAGCGAAGGCCCGCTATGCCGCGCGCGGCTACCAGACCCTGTGGATGACGCCGGCCGAAGCGCAGAAGCGCGTGGTCGATGAAGTTGCGCAGTTCAACAAGACCATCGACATGGTTAAGATCGAGCGTCAGTAATTACGTTGCTGATGCAAGGAATACATAGTGCTGTTCCTTGAATTGTCAGTATTTTGTTTTTAATTTCCAATACGCCCTTCATGACCACCAGCACGCCGCAGAACACGCCTTACGCGCCCGCCACCGCCGAACAGCGCATGGGCTTCGCCGTCACCGACCTCACCATCGGCCACATTCTCGAAGCGCAGGCCGGGAAATACGGCGATCGCACCTACCTGCATTACATCCCGGACGGGCGCACCTACAGCTACAAGGAGGCGCACCGGCTGTCGAGCGTCATCGCCAACAACCTGCTCGCGCTCGGCATCAAGCAGGGCGAGCATGTGGCGGTGATGCTGGAGAACTGCCCCGAGCAGCTGTTGCTCTACTTCGCGCTCGGAAAGATCGGCGCGGTGGCCGTGCCCGTCAACACCGCCGCGCGCGGCCAGCTGCTGCAGTATTACGTTGCGCATTCCGACTGCGTGGGTCTGGTCACCGACAGCACCCTCGCGCCGCATTTCGAGGAAATCCGCGCGCAGGTGCCAGCCATCAAGACGCTGATCATGCTGTGCGAGGATGGCGCGCACCCCGCAGCAGGGTGGACTGACTGTCGCAGCCTCGAGCAGGGTTCGGACGCAGTTCCCAACGCCCCGGTGAAGTTCTCCGACCTCGCCTTCCTGCTCTACACCTCAGGGACCACCGGACCGTCCAAGGCCATCATGTTTCCGCACGCCTACGCGCTCGTCTACGGCCTGGACCAGTCGGAGAACTACGGATTCAGGGAAACCGACATCATCCACATCTGCCTGCCGCTGTTCCACGCCAACGGCCTCCTGTCGCATTGCTACGGCGTGCTGGTGACCGGCGCCAAGGTGTGCCTGTCGCGGCGCTTTTCCGCGTCCAACTTCTGGCGCGAAGTTCGCGAGACCGGAGCCACCGTCATCAGCCTGCTCGGCTCCATGGCCAACATCCTGTGGGGACTGGCTGAATCCCCGGAAGACGCCAACAACAAGGTGCGCCAGGTGACGGTCGCACCGGTGCCCAGCTCCAAGTACGAATTCGAGAAACGCTACGGACTGCAGATCATCAGCACCTATGGCCTCACGGATTACGGCCTGGGCTGCATCTTCAACCTCGATGCGCCGCGCGACAAGCTTGGCACCGCGGGTCGCCCGCGCAAGGGCATGCAGGTCCGGGTAGTCGACGACAATGACATGCCACTGCCCACAGGAGAAGTGGGCGAGATCGTGATGCGCTCCGAATGGCCATGGACGACGTCGCCCGGCTATTACAAGATGCCGGAGCAGACGCTTGCCGCCCGGCGCAATTTCTGGTTCCACAGTGGCGACCGCGGCTACTTCGACGAGGACGGCTACCTGTTCTTCGCCGACCGCAAGAAGGATTCGATCCGGCGACGCGGCGAGAATATCTCCGCATTCGAGGTGGAGCAGGGCATCGTCAACCATGCGGGCGTGGCCGACGTGGCGGTGTTTCCTGTCTCGTCACCCCTTGGCGAGGACGAGGTGGCCTGCGTGGTGATCCGCAAGGCGGGGTCACAGGTATCAGAGGCCGACCTCATCGAGCACTGCCAGCGCAACATGTCCTACTTCATGGTGCCGCGTTACGTGAAATTCGTCACCGACATGCCGCGCAGCGGCACGCACAAGGTGGAGAAGTACAAGCTGCAGAAGGAAGCCCAGGCGGATCTCGACGCTTACTGGGACCGCGAAAAGGCAGGGATCGTCATCCGGCGCAAGTAGTGTCGAGTCGCAGCGCGTAGCGCATCATCGACACCGCACGCTCAGCCCTCGGGCGCATCGATGTACTCGTCAACGACGCCAGCACCATCGTCTTGACGCACATTTGGGAAATAGACCGCGAATCGTCCGCGTCCGTGGTGCGTGCGCACCTCTTCGGCACTTTCTATTGCACCCGACACGCCATCGAATCCATGCGCCGGCAAGGCTATGACCTGCCTAGGTTCTGTGATCCCGCCATAGTCTGACTCTACTTTTCCTTACTTAGTCAAGTGAAAGCAATTTGAAA
>CAXNGL010000223.1:0-5547 GCA_964201515.1 Burkholderiales bacterium | reverse complement strand
CCGAGGAGGGCGTAGTCGCCGATGTGGCGATTGGCGCTGATGATGAGCTCGGCAACCTGCGGTGCGAGACGCTCGATCACATGGCATATGACAGGCCGCCCGCCGAGCGCCTGGAGACCCTTGTCCAGGTTGCCCATGCGCCGTCCATGACCTCCGGCGAGAACCAGGCCGCTGATTGGCGGCGTTGACTGCATGTACGTTCCCTTCGGTGCGTGCCTTGCGGACGAACTATTTTTCCTGCGCCGCCTGCATGATCAGCTTGGAGCCCTGGTCGCTGGCCGGCTTGATATGGTCGGATGCCCCAGGGCCGAGGGCCTTGGGGACCAGCGTGTCGCTGATGCCGAACTCCCTGGCGTGGTTGAGGATGCGATCCCAGATGAACTGCGGTATGTCCACGCCCTCCTTCTCGCGGCGGATCTTGCCCAGGTTGCTGCGCTCCCCGGGGTAGAACACGCCGGGCGAGCCGTCGGTCGGTGTCGAGGTCTTCACCCATTCGATGAAGGAACCGAGGTCCTTCTTGAAATCCATCAGCGGACGGAACGCCTCGACGTTGAAGATGGCCATGAAGCAGCCGTCGATGATCGGCCAGGGGCGCGACTTGTCCTCCTTGAACTCCATTCCGGACAGGATGTCGGCGAGGACCTCGATCATGAAGCACAGTGCATAGCCCTTGTGCGCGACCACGCCACCCATGGGCAGGAACGAGCCGCCCTTGAAGTAGGCGCCCGGATCCGTGGTCGGATTGCCGTCCTTGTCGAGGATCCAGCCTTCGGGCACCTTCTCGCCGCGCTGGTGGGCCATGATGACTTTCGATCCCGAGGACACCGCGGCAGTCATGTCGAAGCCGACGATGCCGCCGGTGGCATTGGGCAGCGCCATCGACCAGGGGTTGATGCCGAGGCGGCGGTCCTTGCCGCCGGTGGGCGCCATGAACTTCGGGCCCCACGCGCCATCGCACATCATCAGCGCCACCATGCCCTCGCGAGCCGCCATGGCGGTGTAGTCGATGAGGCGTCCGACGTGGCACTGGTACTTGATGCTGGCGGCGGCAACCATGCTGGTCTTGGCCTTGGTGATGAGCTTGTTCATCACATGATGGCTGACGTAGTGGCCGAAATTGAAATTGCCATTGACCATCAGGGTCGTGGGCGTCTCTTTCTCGATGGTGAATGCGGCGCCCGGCTTGATGGTGCCGTCCTTGATGTCGGGGATGTACTGCGTGCCCAGCGGATAGCCATGGTCGCCTTCACCATAGAGCATGGCGTCGATGTGATGATCGACGATCAGTGCCGCTTCTTCGGCTTTGGCGCCGGCTCCTTGCATGACCGCGATACCCAGCGGGCGGACCTCCTGGTGTTTGAACAATGGCATGGCGATTCTCCTATCGATGGAGGGGTGGCGGTGCGGATCCGGGGGATTGAACGACTGGCGTGCCGCGAGTCGGAGCGAGGAACAATGCCGCTCTTGTGCTTGCGTATGCTAGCGGCAGTTGCATCCGCTGTCCAATCCGGAGCGGGCGAGACCTCGCGGAGGGCAGGCGGTGATTATCCCGATACTGATATAACAATGTCCCGTCCAATACCGTGTATCAAGCATATTCAGCAATGAATGTTGATAAATATCGGGCGTGTCTAGGGTGCGTGGCTGTGCATCAGCCGCCGATATAGGACATCTCGATCTTGCGCTCGCGTGCCGTCGCCTCGGTGCGGATCTCCGAGTAGCGGTCATCGCGCGCCTGCCACAATTGAGCCACGGCGGACTGGATGTCGGCATCGGATGCACGGCCGCGCAACAGCGCGCGCAGGTCGTGGCCTTCCTTGGCGAACAGGCAGGTGTAGAGCATGCCTTCAGTGGACAGCCGCAAGCGCGTGCAGTCGCGGCAGAAGGCCTGGGTGACCGACGCGATGACGCCGATCTCACCGGAGCCGTCACGGTAGCGCCAGCGCGCGGCCACTTCGCCGGGATACTGCGAGGCAACCGGTTCCAGTGGTGTCGTTTCCGAAATCATTCGCACGATTTCGCTCGAGGGCACGACATCGTCCATGCGCCAGCCGTTGGTTGCGCCGACATCCATGAATTCGATATAGCGCACGATATGACCGCTGCCGCGAAAGTGGCGCGCCATCGGGACGATGCTGGCGTCGTTGACGCCGCGCTTGACCACCATGTTGATCTTGATGGGGGCCAGGTCTGCCGCGGCGGCCGCATCGATGCCCTCCAAGACCTTGCTGACCGGGTATTGCGCATCATTCATGGCCTGGAACACGCGCTCATCGAGCGAGTCCAGGCTGACCGTGATGCGCCTGAGCCCCGCGGCCTTGAGCGCGCGAGCCTTCTTGGCCAGCAGCGAGCCGTTGGTGGTGAGTGTCAGGTCGAGGCCCAGCGGCGCGAGCATTTCAATCAGTTGCTCGAGATTGCGGCGCAACAGCGGCTCGCCGCCGGTGAGGCGGATCTTCTCCACGCCGAGTGCCTTGAACAGTCGCACGATGCGCGTGATTTCCTCGAAGCTGAGCAACTGGTCGCGTCCGAGGAACGCATAGTCAGGCCCGAACACTTCGCGCGGCATGCAATAGGTGCAACGGAAATTGCACCGGTCGGTCACCGAAATGCGCAGGTCGCGCAGGGCCCGGCCCCGCGTGTCGGCCAGCAGGCCACCCGGCGCAATGGCTGGCCCGGCTGGCCCGGCCGGAGGCGGCATGGCGCGGCGATGATCGATGATGGGAATGATGCGTTCGGTCATTGGGTGCTCGATGCAATCTTCATCATGCCAACCACAGGCGCCAGGCCAGGCCTGCGACGCCGCAGGAAAGGATCAGGCTGATGACGCCCACCTTGAAGCGAAACAGCGCCATTGCAGCGGCTGCGCCAATCGCCACGGCCGGCCACTCGATGGCGCCGCTGAAGCCGGCCGGCCACACTACGTGCCAGGCGAAGAACAGCGCGAGGTTCACGATCACGCCAACCACGGCGGCGGTGATGCCGCTGAGCGGGGAGGTGAAAGCGAGATTGCCATGCGTCGATTCGATCAGCGGCCCGCCGGCGAGGATGAAGAGGAAAGAGGGCAGGAAGGTGAAGACGGTTGCCGTCAGTGCGCCGACGCTGCCCGCAAGCAGCAGATGGTCGGCGCCGAAAACCTTGGCGGACCAGGTGGCGACGAAACCGACAAAGGCCACCACCATGATGAGCGGCCCGGGCGTGGTTTCCCCGAGGGCAAGGCCATCGATCATCTGCGCCGGGCTCAGCCAGTGATAGTGCTCGACACTGGCCTGGTAGACATAGGGCAGCACGGCGTAGGCGCCGCCAAACGTCAGCAGCGCGGCCTTGGTGAAGAACCAGCCGAGCTGCGTCAGCGTGCCATCCCACCCGTAGGCAAGAAAGGGCAGCGCCAGCGCCGCCGCCCAGAGCAGCACGAACACGACCACGATTGCCGCGAGGCGCGTCCAGCGGAATCGGGCATGCGCCGGTGGCGGCGTGTCATCGTCAATGGCCGCTGGTCCGTAGCCGGCCTTTGTCCCTGCGTGGCCACCACCGGCTGCGAACTTGCCCGGGGCCATGCGACCGCCAACGTAGCCGATCAGCCCGGCGGCGATGATGATGGCCGGAAATGGCAGCTGCAGCGCGAAGATGGCCACGAACGCCGCCACGGCGATGGCCCAGATCCAGGCATTCCTCAGGGTGCGCGAACCGATGCGCCAGGCCGCGTGCAGCACCAGGGCCGTGACTGCCGGCTTGATGCCATACAGCACACCGGCCACGGCGGGTACCTCGCCCCACGCCATGTAGATCCAGGACAGCGCAATGAGAATGAACAGCGAGGGAAGCACGAACAGCCCGCCGGCGACGATGCCACCCCAGGTCCGGTGCATGAGCCAGCCGATGTAGGTGGCGAGTTGCTGCGCTTCGGGACCGGGCAGGGTCATGCAGTAGTTGAGTGCGTGCAGGAAGCGGCGCTCGGAGATCCAGCGTTTCTTCTCCACCAGTTCCTGGTGCATCATCGCGATCTGGCCGGCCGGTCCGCCGAAGCTGATGAACCCGAGCTTCAGCCAGAAGCGAAATGCCTCGATGAAACCGGGGAATGCCGGCGGGTTCGCTGGTTGGTTCATCGCTTGGTATAGTCTCTGATGCGCGCGGGACATGGAATACGCGCGGCTGCCTTACCACCTGCATCCTGACAAACACCAATACCATGTCGAATACACGCTACCCCGGGCTGACACTGCGGATCATGGCCAGCGCGCGGCCCGCCATGGGGCCGGGCAAGGCGGCGCTGCTCGAGCACATCGAGGCTACGGGCTCGATCTCCGCCGCGGCGCGCGCCATGCAGATGTCGTACCGGCGCGCCTGGCAGCTGGTGGAAGCGATGAACCGCGATTTTTCCGAGCCACTGGTAGCCACGGAAACCGGTGGCAAGCGCGGCGGGGGCGCCCGGGTGACCGCGATGGGACGCGACGTGCTGGCGCGCTTCCGGGCGCTGGAGGCGCGCGCATCCGGCGCCGTACGCACCGGCGTGCGTGCCTTCGATCGCCTGTTGAAGAAACCCATCAAGAAAATCTGACATGACGCTCGCAATCGGAGGGGCGTGCCGTGGGGGAACGTCACCGTGGTGACACGTTATATACCGTAGAATACAACGCCGCGGGCAGCCCGTGCGCCCGATGTGCAAAGGATTGGAGTGCAGCCCCATGAACAAAGGCCTGATGTCCGTTGACGAAGCGCTGGAACGCCTGCTGGCAGGCGCCAGCGCCGTCACCGAAACCGAGTCGGTGTCCACCTTGTCGGCGACGGATCGCGTGCTGGCCGTGGACCAGCGTTCCGGGATGAATGTGCCGCCTATGGACAACAGTGCCATGGATGGATATGCCGTGCGACTGGCCGACGTGGGTGGGCCGGGCACGCGATTGAAAATCGCGCAGCGCATCATGGCAGGGTCGGTGGGGGCTGCCCTTGCCTCCGGCGCCGCCGCGCGCATTTTCACCGGGGCGCCGATTCCCGCGGGCGCCGATGCCATCGTGATGCAGGAACATGCCACGCTTGACGGCGACAGCGTCGTCATCAACGCAGTGCCAAAGCCCGGTGCCTGGGTGCGCAAGTCCGGGATCGACATCATGAGCGGCGATGTCATACTCAAGGCGGGTATTCGCCTGCGTCCGCAGGACACCGGGCTGGCTGCCTCGGTCGGCATCGCGTCGCTGCCGGTGCGCCGGCGCGTTCGCCTCGGCCTGTTCTTTACCGGTGATGAGCTGGTGATGCCGGGCGATCCGCTGCCGCCGGGGGGGATCTACAACTCCAACCGCTTTACGCTGAATGGGCTGGCGCAGTTGACGGGTTGCGAGGTCCACGACTACGGCAGTGTGCCTGACAGCCTGGATGCCACGTGCGCCGTGCTGCGCCAGGCGGCGGCAGAGTGCGATGTCATTGTCACCAGCGGCGGGGTGTCCGTGGGCGATGCGGATTTCGTCAAGCCGGCGGTGGAGGCCGAGGGTGAGTTGCTGCTGTGGCGCATCGCCATGAAGCCGGGGCGGCCGCTGGCGTTTGGCCGGGTCGGAA
>CAXNGL010000222.1:0-5584 GCA_964201515.1 Burkholderiales bacterium | reverse complement strand
CTGGCGGGCGCGTTCCTCCAGCCGGACCAGTTCGCCCCCGAGCGCAAGTTCCCGCTGCGGCTGCATTTCTGCCACGACTGCCATGCCGTGCAGGTCACCGACAAGATGCCGCCGGACGTCCTCTTCCAGGACTATTTCTATTTCTCTTCATCCATCAGCACGCTTCGCGAACACTTTGCGCTGTACGCCGCGGAGGTGACGCAGCGCTTCCTCGACCCGTCGCGCGCCTGCGTCCTCGAGTTCGGCTGCAACGACGGCGTACTGCTGCGGCCGCTGGCCGACAAGGGCATCCGCACGGTGATCGGCGTGGACCCGGCGAGCAATGTCGTCGCGACGATCGACGATCCGCGCGTGACCGTCGTGAACGACTACTTCACCGAGGAAGTCGCGAGACAAGTGGTAGCGGCGCATGGTCACGTGGACATGGTGATGGCCAACAACGTCTACGCGCACATCCCGGACATCCAGGGCACAACGCGGGCCATCCGCCATGCGCTGGCCAACGACGGCGTCTTCGTCTTCGAGGTGCACCACCTTGGCAAGGTCGTGCAGGAGCTGCAGTACGACTTCGTATACCACGAGCACCTGTACTACTACTCGCTGCTGTCGGCGATGAAGCACTTCGCGCGCTACGGCATGGTGGTGTTCGACGTGAAAAGCGTGCCCATTCATGCTGGGTCGCTGCGGTTTTACGTGTGCAAGGAGGGCAGCCGCCATGCGACACCCTCGGCTGCGGTGCGCGCGCTCGAGGCCGAGGAGCGCGCCGCGGGCTTTGACCGGTTCGAGACCTACCAGCGATTCTCCGAGCAGGTGGCGCGCCGCCGCGACGAGCTGATGTCGCTGGTGCGCCGCCTGCGCGCGGACGGCCGCACCATCGCCGGCTACGGCGCATCCGGCCGCGCCAACACGATCATCCAGTATTGCGGCATCGGCACTGAGCATGTCGCGTACATGGTCGACGACGCGCCGGCCAAGGCCGGCTACTACACACCCGGATCGCACATCCCGATCCACCCCAGCAGCGCCCTGATGCAGGGAACGCCGCCGGACTACGTGCTGGTGTTCGCATGGAGCTTTTTCGAGGAGATCCGTCGGCGCAACGCGGCGTATCTCGAAAACGGCGGCAGGATGATCCTGCCGCTGCCCCAGGTTCGTGTCTATCCGGAGTCAAACGAATGAAAGTGCTGTCGATCTTTGGTACCCGCCCGGAGATGATCAAGATGTGGGCGACGCTCAAGAAGCTAGACGAGCTGAACTTTGAGCATGTCATGGTCCACACGGGCCAGAACTTCACGCCGGAGCTGCGCGATTTCTTTTTCAACGACCTGCAGCTACGCAAGCCCGACTACGAATTCGACATCGACGTGACGAGCTATGGGCGCGAGGTGGCCGACGTCGTGCGCAAGTCCGACGAGCTGATGGAAAAGATCAAACCCGACGCGCTGCTCGTGCTCGGCGACACGTACAGCGGGCTGTCGGTGCTACCGGCATCGCACCGCGGCGTGAAGATCTTCCACATGGAAGCGGGCCTGCGCGCCTGGGACCGGCGCATGCCGGAGCAGCGCAACCGGATCCTGATCGACCATATTAGCAATGTGCTGCTGCCCTACAACCAGTACCACCGCGAGAACCTGCTGCGCGAAGGCATCCACCCCAGCAAGATCATCGTGACCGGCAACACCACGTTCGAGGCCATGCGGGCGTTCGCGCCGCAAATCGCCGATAGCAACATCCTGCAGCGGCTGTCGCTGGAGCCGAAGAAGTACATCCTGGTCACCGCCCACCGCAGCGAGAACGTCGACAACCCCGAGTACCTCGCCATCATCTTCAAGGCGGTGGGGCAACTCGCGGAACGCTTCAGGCGCGAAGTGATCTTCCCAATGCACCCGCGCACGAAGAGCAAGCTCGCCGGCATCGAAGTGCCGAAGAACGTGCGGATCATGGCGCCGCTTGGCTTCTATGACTTTAACCGGCTGCTCAAGGAGTCGTTCTGCGTGCTCTCCGACTCGGGCACGGCGGCCGAAGAGGGCCTGTTCTACAAGGTGCCGAACGTGAGCCTGCGCATGGCAACCGAGCGCATGGAAACACTTGAAAGCGGTGCAACAATCGTTTCGGGCATGTCGGTGGAGAACATCGTGGAATCCGTGACCACGGCCGTGAGCCTGCCATGGGAAGCACGCTACCAATTCGAGGAAAATTTTTCACCGTCGACAGTCGTTGTCAACGCTCTGCGAACGCAGATCACCAACTTCTTTTAGAAGGCGTGAGCCGGATGCGCTTGGCCCTGCTCGCGGATGCGTTCCCACCGCTGCGCTCCTCCGCGGCGGTACAGATGCGGGATCTCGCGCTCGAATTCAATCGACTGGGCCATTTGGTCACGGTGATCGTGCCGGACTACGAGCTTGCCGGGCCGTGGCGCCTAGACGACCTCTGCGGCGTACGGGTCCTTCGTCTGCGGTGTCCACGGACGAAGGATATCGGGTACGGCCGCCGCGCGATTGCGGAAGCGCTCATGCCGCTGCGGATGGTGCGGGCGCTCAGACTCAGCCCTCTTGCCGCCGAAGCATGGGACGGGGTGGTCTGGTATTCGCCGAGCATCTTCCTCGGCGGCGTGGCCCATTGGCTTAAGCGCGCGAGCAAGTGCCGGGCGTACCTGATCTTGCGCGACATCTTCCCCGAATGGGCGCTCGAGATGGGGCTGCTGCGCGAAGGGCTCGCCTGCTCGTTCCTCCGGGCGGTCGCCAATTACCAGTATTCCGTTGCCGATGTCATCGGCATCCAGACCGAAGGGAACCACGACTATGTCTCGCGCTGGCACAGGCCGCCGTCACGGAGTGTCGAAGTGCTTCGAAATTGGCTCGCGCCGGCCGCCATCGCAGGCTGCAGCATCCGCCTCGACGGCACCCCGCTGAGGGGACGAACGATCTTCGTCTACGCCGGGAACATGGGCGTGGCGCAGGGGGTCGACATCCTGCTGGCCCTCGCAGCGAAATTCCAGGATCGGCCCGAACTGGGCTTCTTGTTCGTCGGCCGCGGCAGCGCCACCGGCGATCTCAAGCGTCGTGCTGAGCAGCTCAAGCTCGGGAACGTCGTTTTCTTCGACGAGATCGACCCTTCCGAAGTCCCTGGCCTGTACGCCCAATGCCATGTCGGGCTTGTGTCGCTTGACCCACGGCACCGGACGCACAACATACCCGGGAAGTTTCTTTCTTACATGCAGGCGGGGTTGCCGGTCCTCGCCTGCATCAACGCCGGAAATGACCTCCTTGCGCTGATCCTGGACAACCGCGTAGGTAAAGGAGTCACCGACCATTCGATCGAAAGCCTGTCGTCGCAAGCATACGCACTCGTGGAAGAAATGCGCGCCGATCCCCAGATCGGCGAGCGCTGCCGCGGCGTCGCCAGAATGCTCTTCTCCTCAGTCGCGGCTGCCGAGCAGATAGCTGCCGCGCTTCGCCCGCGCCCACAACTCATACAAGGGGCTCCGCTTGTTTGAACGGCGTTCCCCGAATACGAAGCCACTTCCCACTTTCTGGTAGCGGCATCGCGGCGTCCGCTGACCAGGTTCGCCCAAAATCGATCAGGCCAGGTGCCAATAGGCTGGCCGTGCCCGGCCAAAAGCGGTGCGCCGGATGGCTGGTGGCCTCGGCCAGGCCGTCTGGGTGCGAGCGCAGCAGCTTTGGCGCAATGCATAGTTGACCGAGCACGGCACCAGCCATTCGAAACTCAAGACGCGGGCCACCCTGACTCGGATCAGGTCGCCCAACAGGTCGATGTCGGTGCGTTGCCCGATCTGCCGGAGTTTCACGGACCTGCGATTGACTGGTCCTGCATTTAACAAATGCTTCGTCAGTAGAACCTGTGGGTGAGTTCTGGCTCCGGCAGTTTGCCAAGTACATGATATAGCGCGATTTCCGTGATCCGGAAGGTCCGAAATCCGTACGACTTTCTCATGGTCACTTTGACTTTGTTGTTCAGGCCCTCGACGACCCCAATGGAGAACTGCTTTTTTGCGCGGAAGTAGTTCAGGATCAATTCGCGGTGGTTGCGCAGCGTCTTGGCAACCTGCTTCATGGGCTCGATGCATGAGCGCATGACCAGCGCGATCCATTGGTCCAGGAACTTTCCGGCCCATGTCGGCGAGTCGTAGCTCCAGAAGTGAGCGAATTTTTCCTTGAGCAAATACGCCCGGACCGTCTGCAGGTTGTATTTCAAAATGTCACGCAGCCGAATGCGCTGCGTGCTGGTGAGGTTCTCTTTGCGTTTGAGTACGCACCAGCACGTCTTCTTGAGAACCGGCTCATATCCGTCTTGGACCAGGCGGCGATCCTGCGCGATATCTTCCCGGAGTGGGCGGTTGACCTCGGGCTGCTGCGCAAGGGCCTGGCCTACCGACTGCTGAAAGCGGTGGCGAACATTCAGTACCGGGTTGCCGACACTATCGGCGTGCAGACCCCGTCCAACATGGGCGATCTCGCACGCTGGCATTGCCCGCCTCGCCGCAACGTCGAGGTGCTGCAGAACTGGCAGACACCTGCTTCCGACCTGGGTGCGGTCATCCACGTCAGCAATACCCGGCTCGCCGGCCGCAAGGTGTTCGCCTACGTCGGCAACATGGGCGTGGTGTAGAGCATGGGCATTTTCATCGACCTTGCGCAGAGTCTGGAACACCGGCAGGACATCGGCTTCCTGTTCGTCGGTCGCGGCTCCGAAATGGCGAGGCTGATTGCCGAGGTTGCGGATCGCAAGCTCACGAACACGCTGTTCCACGACGA
Source organism: Burkholderiales bacterium (assembly GCA_964201515.1). GTDB lineage: Bacteria > Pseudomonadota > Gammaproteobacteria > Burkholderiales > SG8-39 > CAIYPG01. Next base: position 809 of record CAXNGL010000222.1, on the reverse strand, counting down.
GGTGGACTCTCGGGACATGCCGGGCTTGCTGGCGCAGTGCCGCGTGGGCTTGCTCGCACTCGATCCGCGCCACAAGACACACAACATCCCCGGCAAGTTCCTGACCTACATGCTCGCCGGACTGCCGGTGCTTGCCCGCGTCAATCCAGGTACCGACCTCGAACACCTGATAGCGCAGGAGTCGGTCGGCAGTTGTTACACGGGGCACTCGGTCGAACATCTGCGCGAGATGGCCGAGCGACTGATTGATGCCGATGACGAGCATGCCAGGATGTCGGACCGGGGTCAGGAGCTCGGCCGACGCCTGTTCTCACCGACCACCGCGGTGAACCAGATCCTGGCAGCACGGTGCACATCTCCGCCCTCCCCGTAGAGTTGCCGTTGACTGGCAGCAGGCGGACCTTCGGGGCACCGTGCGCTGCGACTTCTGGCAAGCCAGGCGGATTACAGGATCTTTGGCACCTGCCCTTCGGCGCGTTGTTGCTCCGCCTGACCACGCATCTCCACCTCAGCTGCTTCAGGCCACCCGAGTTCGACACTTCACGCCGCTTTCGGTGGGTCAGATTCAATGAAATCAACAACTTAAAGGCAGTTCCTGCGTTTTTCTGGTAAACATTCGGTGAACCCGTAGCCAGCCGGCTATGCGCAAAGCACGCTGGCGAAGTTTTTGCGCAATGGATACAGCCAGATATCTTTGACCGGGATGAGTTGTTTGTGGCTGGTGGATTTCTTGCCGCGCCCGGTGGTGCGACCGACGTTGATCCAGTTGGCGGCCTTGTAGCAAGTGCCGCGGTGGCGGTCGAACTCGA
>CAXNGL010000221.1:0-5585 GCA_964201515.1 Burkholderiales bacterium | reverse complement strand
CGATGCCATCGGTTGTCGTGGATGGGGTCGCGCCGACGTCATGCTGGATCGTGCCGGCAAGACGTACTTCCTGGAAATCAATACCGCGCCGGGCATGACCGATCATTCGCTGGTTCCCATGGCGGCGCGACAGGCCGGGGTGTCGTTCGAGGACTTGTGCGTGCGCATCCTGGAGCGCGCGGCGTTGCAATCGGTGTCGAATACGACCGGGGGCGCGCATGTGGGATAACCCCAGGGTGCTCAATACCTGCGCCAACACACTCTTTGCGCTGGCGCTGCTGGTCGTGCTCTGGACCGGCGCACGGCAACTCATCGAATCGACGGCCTACCCGCTGCGCACCATCCGCATCAATGCCGCGGCGGCCGACGGCGTCTTGAATCACGTGACGCGCAACCAGGTGGTCACGGCCTTGCAGGGGAAGCTGGCTGGGACGTTTTTCAGCATGGATATCGATGCCGTGCGCGGGCTGTTCGAGTCCATCCCGTGGGTGCGTCGTGCGGAAGTGCGTCGCATGTGGCCCGATCGCCTCGACGTCCGCATCGAGGAGCACGTTCCCCTGGCGCGCTGGGGCCAGTCCGAGGACGGCCGCCTGGTCAACGTGCATGGTGAAGGCTTCGAGGGCAAGAGCGATCTTGAGCTGCCCCTGTTTGCCGGGCCCAGCGGCACCGAGGCGGAGGTCACGCGCCGTTACGCGGCGTTTCGGGATGCGCTCGCGCCACTGCAGCTCGAGCCTCGTGTGGTGATGATGTCGCCGCGCTACAGCTGGCAGTTGCGATTATCCAATGGGCTGGCCATGCAGCTTGGCCGCGATTCCGACAAGGACCGCATCGCAGACCGGTTAGCCCGATTCGTGGCGGTATACCCGATGACGCTCGGGCAACTGGCCCGCAAGCTCGACAACGTCGACCTGCGCTACTCCAACGGTTTCGCGTTGCGGGTGCCGGGATTTGGCGAGCCGCCTCGCGCACCGGCGCGACCGGCCGCACCACCAGCACCCACCCAGAAGAGAAGATCCCAGGCATGAAAGACAACAAGAACCTCATTGTCGGTCTCGATATCGGCACCTCCAAGGTCGTTGCCGTGGTCGCGGAGATTGCGCCTGACGGCAGGATCGAAATTGTCGGCATGGGCAGCCACGATTCGCGCGGCCTCAAGAAGGGCGTAGTGGTCAACATCGAAGCCACCGTCAATGCCATCCAGCGCGCGCTCGAAGAGGCCGAGCTGATGGCCGATTGCAAGATCCAGACCGTGTTCACGGGCATCGCCGGTTCGCATATCCGCAGCTTCAATTCCACCGGCATGGTGGCGGTGAAGGACAAGGAGGTCACGCCGATCGATGTCGATCGCGCCATCGAGACCGCGCGCGCCATGCCGATTCCCACCGACCAGCAGGTGTTGCATATCCTCACCCAGGAATTCATCGTCGACGGGCAGGACGGGGTGAAGGAGCCGATCGGCATGTCCGGCGTACGCCTGGAAGTGAAGGTGCACATCGTCACCGGTGCCGTGACGGCGGCACAGAACATCGTCAAGTGCGTGCGCCGCTGCGGCCTGGAAGTCAACGACTTGATATTGCAGCCGCTCGCATCGTCGCTGGCCGTGCTCACGGAAGACGAGAAGGAACTCGGCGTCTGCCTGGTCGATATCGGCGGCGGCACCACTGACATCGCGGTCTTTCGCGAGGGGGCGATCAGGCATACCGCGGTGGTGCCCATCGCCGGCGACCAGATTACCAACGATATTGCCATGGCTTTGCGCACGCCGACCGGGGAAGCCGAGGAACTCAAGATTACCTACGGCTGCGCGCTGCGCCAGTTGGCCGACCCCGCGCACATGATTGAAGTCCCCGGCGTGGGCGACCGGCCACCCAGGCAGTTGTCGCGCCAGACGCTGGCCGAGGTGATCGAGCCGCGGGTAGAGGAGCTGTACTCGATGGTGCAGAAGGTACTCAAGGATTCGGGCTACGAGGAGCTGCTTTCCTCGGGCATCGTCCTGACCGGTGGCTCATCGGTCATGCAGGGCATGGTGGAACTGGGTGAGGAAATATTCCATATGCCGGTGCGTCTTGGCGTGCCGCGTTACGCAGGCGGATTGTCGGAGGTGGTGCGCAACCCGCGCTACGCAACGGTGGTGGGACTGCTGCTCGAGGGCGTGGTGCAGACGCAACGGGGTTTGATTGCAAGGCAGGGGTGGTCGTTCAAGCAGGTGATGAATCGGATGCGCGAGTGGTTGCAACGCAATTTTTGATCGACGCAATGCAGTAATGGCGAGCCGCAAGGCTTTTTTTCAGTGACAGATGGAGGCATGCATGTTTGAAATCGTGGAAAACAACGGTAACGGCACAATAATCAAGGTGATCGGCGTCGGGGGGGCGGGCGGCAATGCCGTCGACCATATGATCAAGAACGGAGTGCAAGGCGTGGAGTTCGTGGCAGCGAACACCGATGCCCAGGCACTCGCGCGCGGGCAGGCGCGTGGACAAATCCAGCTCGGTGCCACGGGCCTGGGTGCGGGCGCAAAGCCCGAGGCGGGGCGGGCCGCGGCAGAAGAGGCGCGCGAGCAGATTGCGGAGGCGCTCAAGGGTGCGCACATGGCCTTCATCACGGCGGGCATGGGCGGGGGTACCGGAACAGGCGCCGCCCCGGTGGTGGCTGCAGTGGCCAAGGAAATGGGCATCCTTACGGTCGCCGTGGTCACCAAGCCGTTTTCATTTGAAGGCTTGAAACGCCAGCAATCGGCCGAGGCCGGTATCCAGGAGCTCTCCGAGCATGTCGACTCGGTCATCGTGATCCTGAACGAGAAGCTCGAGGAAGTGCTGGGTGACGACGTGTCGATGGAAGATGCCTTTGTATCGGCAGACAATGTCCTCAAGAATGCGGTTGCGGGCATCTCGGAAATCATCAATGTGCCGGGGCTCATCAACGTGGACTTCCAGGACGTGCGCACGGTGATGAGCGAGCAGGGCATGGCGATGATGGGATCGGCCTCTGCCAGCGGCATCGATCGCGCGCGCATTGCGGCCGAGGCTGCAGTGGCGAGCCCGTTGCTCGAAGGTGTCAACCTGTCGGGTGCGCGGGGCGTGGTGGTGAATATCACCGCCGACAAGTCCAGCCTGAAATTGCGAGAGACCAAGGAAGTCATGAATACCATCCGCTCGTTTGCGGCGGAAGATGCCACGATCATTTTTGGTGCTGTGTATGACGCGGCGATGGGGGATGAATTGCGCGTCACCGTCGTCGCTACCGGGCTTGGCCAGCCGGCGGTCGCGCGTCAGACAAAGCCGCAGCTGGTCATTTCACAAAAGACCGGGACCGACAACGTGGCGATGCCAGGCGTGGATATTGGCGCAACCGATGCGCTGCCCGCAGTGATCCGCAAGAATCGCGCCTCTACCATCGAGGCATTGACCAACAGTGGCGTGGACAAATATGACATTCCCGCGTTCCTGCGCAAGCAAGCCGACTGACGCCTGAAGCGACTGTCGTCAGCGGACCTGCCGCCGAAAACCTGCGTTCGCGCTGCCTCGCGTGCTGGTTCCCGAGCCTCCCGGGCGCCAGTGCGCTGTGGTAGCATCATTGGCTATTGTGCAGTGCAATGAAACGATCAAATGCTCAAGCAACGTACCCTCAAATCGGTGATTCGCGCGACTGGCGTCGGCCTGCACACGGGCCAGAAGGTCGCCATGACCTTGCGCCCGGCGCAACCTGACACCGGTATCGTATTCAGGCGTATCGATACGCCCCAGCCGGTGGATGTCCCGGCCGATGCGCTACGCGTAACCGACACCCGCCTGTGCAGCGCCCTTGAAGCCGATGGCGTCAAGGTTGCCACGGTGGAGCACCTGATGTCGGCCTTTGCGGGCCTCGGGATTGACAATGCCTATGTCGACCTGACGGGCGCCGAAGTGCCGATCATGGATGGTAGTGCGGGGCCCTTCGTGTTCCTGTTGCAGTCCGCGGGGATCGAGGAGCAGCCGGTCGCCAAGAAATTCTTTCGAATCCGCCAGACCGTCGAAGTGAAAGATGGCGATAAATGGGCGCGTTTCGATCCTTTTGATGGATTCAAGCTGAGTTTTTCCATCGTGTTCGATCACCCGGTGTTCGATCGGTCCGCACAGACCGCCACCGTGGATTTCGCCGAAACTTCCTACGTGCGCGAAGTGGCGCGAGCGCGCACTTTCGGCTTCATGCAGGACGTGGAGACCTTGCGCTCGAATGGGCTCGCCTTGGGCGGAAGCCTGGACAATGCCATTGTCATGGATGAGTACCGGGTGCTGAATGCCGAAGGGCTTCGTTACAGCGATGAGTTCGTCAAGCACAAGCTCCTCGATGCGATCGGGGACTTGTACCTGGTGGGCCACCCGCTGCTCGGTGCGTATTCGGCGCACAAGGCGGGCCACGCATTGAACAACCTGCTGTTGCGTGAGACTCTCAAGCGAGCCGCCGCGTGGGACACCGTCAGCTTTACCAAGGCAGATGAAATACCACCGGGCCTGGCCCGCATGCTGGCGCAGACCGCCTGATCCAATCGCGGGCGCCGCGTTTTGCTTATTCTTCGGATGCTGGCGATCCTTGCCATCATTGCCATGGCCGCGGGCTTGGCCATCTACCTGTTCACAGGCAACAAGAAGTACCTTGGTTTCAGCATCAAGTTGCTGAAAATTTTCCTCGGCTGCGTATTACTGAGCTTCGCCTTGATGGCGCTGGAAAGGTTGCTGGTTATCGTTTAGCCGGGCTGTACAGCCGGCTGTGCCCATTCGGTAATCCCGGCTTGTCGTGCGGTCGAAAATTTCCAATTTTCTCCGCACGCGTATGTCTTGAGTTGGAGGCGCCGGATTTGTCAGTGCGGGCCGGGGGGGGCGCAGCGGATCGCACGGTCCTGGGGCTTCGATGATCTCCCGTGCGGCCATCAGGCGGGTCGCGGGTTGGCGAGTTTCTTTGCCGCTTGGCGCGCCAGGCGTGAAAAAATTTCGTTGATCAGTTTTTCGCGATCCACGGGCTTGTGCAGGTAGCCGTCTGCGCCGATGTTTCGCGCCTGCACGTACTCGGCTTCATCCTCGTGACCTGTCAGGACGATGACCGGGATGTGCTTTGACGCCGCATCCGACTTGAGTGCGGCGAGCACTTCCATCCCACTCAGGTACGGAAGCCCGATATCCAGAATGATGAGATCGGGTGGATTGTCAATCACCTTGCGCAAGGCGATCGCAGCATCAGGCGCCACCGACACCTGCAGTCCACCATTGGACAGGTGAACGCTGAGCAGTTCCAGCAGGGTAACGTCGTCATCGATGATGAGTATCGAGGGCATGCGCGTGGCCGTTGGTGATCCTGGTGGGAATGACGGTGGAATTCGCGTGTTCGCAACCGCACATTACCTTATCCCGACTTCCGAATCGAATGGCGCGCCGGGACGCGCAACGCACGGTTCTGCGCTACCGGCCTCCTTGCCTGCGGTGGCTCTCGCAGAATTTTTATAAACCCATATAATCATATAGTTAATGTAATGTGTTTTGCGCTGCACAATCATATTCTGCTCTGGTATAAAGGAGCATCGAAATCGGTGTCATGAGGCTTTAATGCTG
>CAXNGL010000220.1:0-5602 GCA_964201515.1 Burkholderiales bacterium | reverse complement strand
TCACCGCCTCAGACCATGCCTTCGAGGTCAATCGGCGCAAACGTGAAAACACAAGCTGCGCCAGTTCGATGAGGCCGCCCGGGAAGTAGAGCACGACGAGCAGGACGCAGACGCCGTAGATGAACAGGCGCCAGTCTTGCAGGAACCGGAAGATTTCCGGGAGCAGGGTCAGCACCACCGCCCCAAGCACCGGGCCCCAGTGGTTGCGCAGTCCGCCGAACACGGCGAACAGCAGAACCAGCACCGCCTGGGAGAAGCCGAATTCCACGGGCGAGATGTACGGCGTGTGGTGAGCCGAAAAGCTTCCCGCCACGGACGCCATGGCCGATCCGGCGGCAAAGGAGATGACCTTGTAGCGCGTCGTCCTGATGCCCATGGTTTTCGCAACCATCTCGTCACGGCCGATCGCCACCAACGCTCTTCCGTGGCGCGAACGCTGAAGCATGTGCATTCCGTACAGGACCAAGGCGAGGAACAGCAGGAGGTGCCAGGTTTCGGTCGCCTGCGGGATGCTGTTCAGTCCCATCGCGCCACCGAGATAGTCCCAGTTCAGGGCGGTGAACCGGACCAGTTCGCCGAATCCCACTGTCGTGATCGCAAGGTAGACGCCCTTGAGCCTGAGAATCGGACCGCCAATCGCCAGGGCCACCACGCTCGACAGCGCGGCCGCGACCATAACCGACGCCGGGTAGCCGACGCCGAACTGCATTGACAGAATGGCGGAGGCATAGGCCCCGATTGCCATGAAGCCCATGCAGGCAATGGAAAGCTGTCCCGCCATCAGGGAAAGGTAGACGCTGAGGGCGAGAATCGAATTCTGCGCGACAAGATAGATGAGGTAGCTGTAGGAGTTTAGGAATTCCTGAAAACCTTCGATCACGGCCGGATTTCTCTCGAGGCACCCAGGATCCCCGTGGGTCGGAGCAGTAGCATCCCCATCAGGACGATGAAGACCGCGGCATCGCGATAGTCGGAGGAGAGGAAGACCACCGTTCCGATCTCGGCGAAGGCGATCAGGAATCCGCCGATGACGGCGCCCGGTATCGATCCCATCCCCCCGAGAATGATGACCGCGAAGCCCTTCAGGTCGACCCAGTGTCCCATGTAGGGGGATGCCGAATTGTAGGCGACACCCAAAAACACCCCGGCGACACCGGCCAGGATTGAAGCAATGATGAACATCTGGGCGATGGTACGATCAACGTCGACCCCCATCAATCGCGCAACCTTGGGGTTCTCCTGCAGCGCGCGTATGGAGCGCCCGAGCCTGGTGCGGTTCACCATGTACCAGAGGCCGCCCATCAAAACGATGGCCGTGATGAACAGGATGACGTGCAGCAACGAGAACTGCGCGCCGCCGAGTTCAACCGATTTCGCGAAAGGCACCGCGTTCTCCGGATAGCGCACCACCCGGGTGCCGAAAAACCGCTCTGCGATGTTCACGAAGATGATCGACACCGCAAGGCTGGAAACGAGGGGCGCAAGATGCCCATTCGAACTGTGGCGCAACGGTTTGAATGCGACTCGATCCAGGACGACGCCCATCAGCCCGCAGAATGCCGCCGTGAGCAAAAGCGTCCAGCCAAAAGGCAGCCCCAGGGTGCTGAGCAAGTACCAGGACACCAATGCCCCCCACATGAAGATGGCGCCATGTGCCATGTTCAGGATGTCCAGAACGCCGAAGATGAGGGTGAGCCCGGCCGCAAAGAGCGCGTAGAACGCGCCCTGCGACAGGGCATTCACGATTTGCTGGGCAACCATGCGAAGGGAGCCTGTTTTCAGGTCCGGCCGAGCGGGGTCCGGACGCCTGCTGGCCTTTCCCCGATCAAGGGGCAAGCACGTGCTTGCCGTTTTCCACCTTGATAATGGCGCCGGCGAGGATGGGATCGCGGCCGCTCGTGAACTTGATGTGGCCGAGCACGCCGTCATAGGACTTGATGATGGCGAGCGCATTGCGTAGCTTAATGCGGGCGGTGGCCACGCTGTCCGTCTTCAGGATCTTTGCGCTCTGCAGCGCCTGCTTGACGATCGAAACGCCGTCGTAGCTCTGCGCGGCAAGCCAGTCGGGATCCACGCCAAACTTCTCGCGGTACTTCTTGACGAACTCGACGTTCTTCGGATGCGACATGGAAATGAACCACGGCGTCGCCGACAGCGCTCCCGCCATGGCGTTTCCGGATTCCTTGACCACGCCGGCCGAATTGAAGCTGTTGCCGCCAAGGAAGTGGACCTTTTCCAGTCCCAGCTTGCGCGCCTGGGTCATGATCCCGACCGCCTCCTGACCCTGGGTGCAGATGACCAGCGTATCCGGGTTGAGCGACTTGATCTTGGTCAGCTGCGCGGAAAAATCCACGTCGCCGGTCCGGACGGTCTCGATGGTCAGAACCTGCAGGCCTTCGGCCTTGAGGGCCGCATCGAACGCCTTGAATTCGCCGACGCTGAACTGGTCGTCGTTCGCGTAGATCACCGCAACCTTGGACGCGCCCAAGGTGGCCTTGGCCTTCTTCACGGTACCCGGAATGATCATGGGCGATTCGACGGAGGTGCGAAACACGTAGTCGCCAACCCCGGTAACCCCGGGGGTAGCCACCGTCGTCAACATCACCGGAACCCCGGCCTTCTGGGCCAGCGGCGTGGCGGCAAAGGCCTGTCCGCCCGACATGGGCCCGAAGATCGCGAGCACGTTGTCCCGCTGGATGAACTTCTGGTAGACGTTGATGACGTCATCCTTGGTCGAGCGATCGTCCTGCAGGTCGATTTCTAGCTTGAAATCGCCCTTTGCGTTCAGGTCCGCCACGGCGAGGGCGATGCCATTCTTAGCCGGCGGAGAATAGATCGCAAGGGGCCCGGTGAGCGCATAAACCGCTCCCAGTTTCGCCCCGGTGATCAGATCGCCCGCGGCCTGCGCCCTTGCCACTGTCGCGGAAACGCTGCCCAACAGCATTGCCAAGGCGCTGATCACGAGCGCTCCGACACCGATGTTCCGTCGCTGGAATGCAAAAGTCCTGGATCGAATCATGATTCCTCCCCGTGCCCCGTCTGGGTTCCGTCCCTGAATAAGCCGACGGGCAATTGTGCCCCGTCCACTCCCCGGCGCAAATTCTACAGGTGCGCGGGTGCCTTTGAATATCTATTTTCCTGGCGCATTCGGCCGGTGCCTGGCAATCGTCCCGCTGTCATTGTCCGGCATTCATCGTACGGTGGTCATCGTGGCGTTCGCGCATTGCCACTTTTCAGCACTGTCATGCCGTCCAATGTGCGCCAGCGAACGGAGTTCCGGCGTTGCAACGAACATACTTTGCCGGTCGCTTGCCTGAGCGCGTTCTGCCGCGCCATCCCCTGTCTGGAGTTGAGCGTCGCGGGCGCCCCTGCAAGGCCATCAACAGCCCTCGTGCCGGGCTGCAGCGCAGGCCGGGGTCGCCGGCTATCTTTGACAGGAGATTCCATGAAGACCAGACTGATCGTCATATCCGTAGCAGCCGCCCTCGCGGTTTGGGGACCATCCCTGCGTGCCGCGCCCCCGGAGGCCGTGGCACTGCCCGGCGTGGTCGGGGCCGTCGGCGTACTGGAAGGCGTCGCCACCACCGGCGCAGGGATCCTGACTGTCGGGAACAACCAGAACCTCAATACCAATGCGGTCAACGTCAACGCCATCACGCCTGCTGCAGCGGCCCAGGCCGACATCAACTTCACCGGCAGCTCGACGGTCACCGGCAACATCGGCATCCCGTCTTCGCTCCTCAACTTCAACGCCGGCGCGGCCGGGGCGACGGTGAACCTCAACGGGCTGGTGAATACCGCCACGTACAACGTCAGCGGGACGGGCACCATCAATTTCAACGGCAATGTCACCGGTGCCGGCAACTATGCGGGCGATGGTTTCATCAATCTCGCCACGGGCCGGACGCTGACCGGCGCCCTCATCACCGCAACCGCGAACACCGGAACCCTGACGCTCAACGGCGGCAGCAGCGTGATCGGCGCCATCGGCGGTGCCAGCGGGCTGAAACTCATCAACGTGGTGGGCGGCAATGCCTCGGTGACGGGCGCCGTCCAGGCGCTGGGTTTCAGTCTCGGTACCAATACCTTGAACATTACCGGCGCGCTGACGACGAACGCCGGGGGAACGATCGCAACCACGCTGGCCAGCAACGCCGTGTTCGGCAATATCGTTCCCACCGGCCCCTCCAACATCAATCCCGGCGGCATCACGGTGGTTCCGACCGTCACCGGGGTGCTGACGACCGGCACCAACTTCAGGATCGTCAACGGGCTGGCGGGCCCGCTCGGCGCTCCCGTGGTGGTCATCAACAACAACCCGCGCTACACGTTCACCGGCGTTGCGACCACCACCGGCGACGTCAACATACTCCTGGCCGGTGTCGCGCCCCTGGCAACGCTGGTGACCACGCCTGCTGCCGCCGCGGTGGCGCCGATATTGGACGTGACCGCCGCGCCCGGCTCCGATTTGCTCACTGTACAGAACGCCATTGCCGCGTTGCCCAATGCGGCGGCGCTCAATAGTGCGCTGTCGCAACTGGCGCCCGGCGCCGCCAACCTCGCGGCGCCCTGGGTCGCAGGGCAGGCGACGCGGCTGTTTGAAGACCTGTGGATGGCGCGCACGGAAGAGATCCAGAACCTGTGCTGCGACAGCTGCGAGCCGAACAAGCCGGTGGCGGGCAGTGCGCACAAGTGCAATGTTTCCGAGCGCAGCAACTGGTGGGGAAAGGCGTTCGGCAACGATGTCAGCCAGGGCGACAGGAACAACGTCAATGGATATTCGTCGCGGGCCATGGGCCTGATGCTGGCCTATGACAGGCCACTGAACAGCCAGACCCGCGCCGGCATCGGCGGTGGGTATGCCAATACCAGCATCGATGGAAACAATGTCAGCGGCAACACCAAGATTGACTCCTATCAACTGACGGGGTATGTCAGCCATGTCTCGGGGCCGGTGTATGTACAGGGCGCGTTGACGGCCGGTGTGGATCAGTACGATGGTTCGCGGCCGATCACTTTTTCGGGAGTGAGCCGGACGGCGAAGGCCGACTACACCGGGCAGCAATATACCGGCGTGGTCTCGGCCGGCCAGCACTTCTATTTCAACCAGAACACCATCACGCCGTTCGCGTCATTGCAGTTGTCCCGGCTGCGCGTCGGTTCCTATACTGAAACCGGCGCTGGCGACGTTAACCTTCGCGTCGACAGCCAAAGCTACGGCTTTGCGCAATCGAGCCTGGGGCTGAAGGCGGAACGCCTCATCCAGTACGCCAACGGCACCTACGCGCCCGAGGTGCACATCAAGTGGCTGCACGACTTCAGCACCACGACCATGCAGCAGAATGCAGCCCTCACCGGCGGCGGCGCTGCTTTCACAACCCAGGGCATTGCGCAGAACCGCAATCTGTACAACGTCGGCGCCGGCATTACGTTCCTCTCCTGCGATTGCAACGGCAGGACGACGACGGTCAAGGGGCTCTACGATTACAAGTGGAACCAATCGAGTTTTTCGTCGCACCAACTCTCGCTCATCGCCAGTCTCAAGTTCTGAGAGGGCCTGACAATGCGAGGGGATCTCATTGGCAACTGAGCCCCTCGCGCT
>CAXNGL010000219.1:0-5616 GCA_964201515.1 Burkholderiales bacterium | reverse complement strand
CGTCCGTCGTCCGTCGTCCGTCGTCCGTCAGGCGAAGCAGGCGCAGACGGGGCAGAACCCCTTCTTGCTGCGCCTGCCGAACAGTCCGCCCGGCTTGAAGCCGCCGGGCGGTGTGGCACCTGCACTCACCGCAGCACGCATCGCCACGCCCGGGTTCGCTGCCGCCAAGCCAGCCAGTCCGGCCAGCGCTTGGCTCGCCCCCGCGACGAAGGACCGGCGCACCGCTTGCGCGATCGACGCCACCGGTCGCGGCGGGTAATAATCACCGACAAGGATGCCGCTCAGGTTGAAGCCGGACGGGCGGCAGGTCTTGTTGTCCACATCGTAGACGATGCGATCATCGGGCGGCAGGGGCTTGGCGGCGGAGAAGATCAGCTCCTGAACCAGCGCCGAACTCACGTTGTTGTGCGAGTGAATGGCGCGCGGTGGCATCGGCATGCATACCGCCTTGCCGCGAGGAATGTGCCACTGGTCGACGAGCCGCACCTCGGCATGGCCGGGCGTGCGACCGTCGTCGAGGCGCTCGTACATGTCCCAGCGGTCTTCGCCGCGATAACCGCAGCCGACTACCCAGAAATCTTTGTGCTCGTGCACCGGCGACAGGTAGCCCGGGTCGAACTGCCCGAGCACCAGCGCCAGGTACGGCGGCTCGCGCCACAGGATGTAGTTCTCGGTGGAGGCGTCCGAGGGCCCGAGCGGCATGCCGTGGCGCGTCAGGTCGTCGCGCCGGGACAATTCGCTCAGCCGCTCGCCGATGGCCAGCTGCTGCCCTTCCAGCGTCTCCCGCGAAGCCAGGATCGCCTTGGCATCTGCGATGAATCGGGGAATGTCGTACTTGGTGCCTGCCATGATGGTGCGCCTCTCTGTCATCGTTGGTCGCCAATCCCGCAGAGGATCGACATCGGTACAATTATCTTGTCAGTATTTGGTTGTTGAATCGTAACTGTCCAGGTCAGTATTGGGGTTGCAAACAAGAGGAGTACGGCAACGGCCTCCTCTATCGCCCGCATTGAACCCGCTGCCACAACCGTAGCAGCAAGCAATCGAACACCAAGGATCAGGCTTTCTCGCCGCGACGGATCGCTTCGACCCTTGCATTGGTACCGCCGCCCAGCGTCGCCACCAGCAGGTAACAGCGCGCGCCGGCCGCGCAGGCGGCATCCAGCGTGGCCTGCAGCGCCACCAGTTCGGCGTGCAGGGGCGATCCTTCCCTCGCCCGCGTCACCAGGTGATCGACTGTCCGCTTGAGCGCCGCGGCATCGTGCCACTGCGGGGCGGGCCAGTGCGGCATCTTGCCGACGTTCATGACATCCGGCGATTCGAAATCGGTGATCGGCGCCACCCCGGCCTCGCGCGCCCACCCATCGAGCACCCCCGAGAAGCGGAACAGCGCGCGGCCGAAGCGCTCCCCCGGATGCGGGATGCGCCCGGGATCGCAGTCGAAGTAGGGCCACACGTAGGCGCGCGAATGCATGGGCAGCGAACCCACGATGGTGATCAGGACGAAAATGAAAATCGCGGTGCCGATGGCGGCCGGCACCGCGGTCTGCCACCAGCCCCACACTGTCGGCGCGACGGTCGCGGCCAGGATCACCAGCCCGAGCACGAACATCCCGGCGTAGTAGCGCCGCGCATCGCGCACGCTCTCGCGCCGGCGACGCGCCAAGGGCTCGGCCACATGATCCTGCGCCATGTGAAACTAGGCCCTCACGGCGTAGAAGGACAGCACGTTGCTGCGGATGTCGAGCGCATCGCAGCGCGAGAAGCCGGCTTCACGCATCAACTCGCTGATATGCGCCGGCCCCATGCAGGTGCCCAGTCCCGGCCCGCCCTGCGCCAGCGACTGCGTCATGCAGTGAAACACGCTGAAACCGTAATACATGGTGCCGATGGCATTGCGGTTTCCCTCCGCGGAATCCGCGGCCTTGGGCTCGATCACCATGAACACGCCATCCGGCTTGAGGCGCGCGCGGATCTGGCGCAGCGTCTCCACCGGCGCCGCCAGGTCGTGGATGCAATCGCAGGCGGTGATGAAATCGAACTGCTCATCGGCAGCGAGATCGGCGAGCGACTGCGCGAGGAAACGCGCACGCGGCGCAAGCGACGCCGCATCCGGCAAAGCGGCAAGCGCCGACTGCGCGGCCGCAATCGATTCCTTGCTGCGATCGATGCCGGTAAAGCTCGCCTGCGGAAATGCCCGCGCCAGCGACAGCACCACGGCCCCCGCCCCGCAACCGAAGTCGAGCGCGCTGCCACCCGCCTGCAGCCTTGCCGACACCTGCGGCAGCGACTTCAGCCAGTGGCTGGCGAAGCGCTGCTGGTACTGGCCGCGGTTGAGAAGATCGAGCGCCTCGATGCCGTCGCGGCCGTAGTCCTCGAAGGGCACGCCGCCCCCAGTCCGGAACGCCTCGGCCACGCGCGGTGCCACGCGCAAGAGTGGCGGCAGCATGCAAAACAGCCCGCCCATGAAATGGTCCGTTTCATCGGAGGCCACCATGAAGGCGTGCTCATCGGGCAGCAAATAGGTGCCGGCCACAGGATCATGCTCGAGGTAACCCGCGCTCGCCATGCCCTTGAGCCATTCCTCGACGTAACGCGACTGCAGGCCGGTCGCGCCCAGCACCTGCGCCAATGTCATCGGCCCCTTGCCCGCCATGGCGCGGAACAGCCCGGTCTTCACGCCGATGTAGCCCAGCCCGGCGCTCATGGCGCCGGCCATGTCGCCGAACACCTTGTTGGTGAATGCCTTGACGCGATCCTTGTCCATGCCTGTCTCCATGGCAGCCATGGCTGCCGCTCAGTGAATCCGTTACTTGCGCCGCAGCAGCTGCCCGGCATAGCTGCCGGCGTGCTCGCCATGCTCCATGAACACTTCGCCGTTGACGATGGTGTGGCTGATGCCGTCGGCCCTCTGCACGAAACGCTTGGCGCCGCCGGGAAAATCGAACGCCGGCACTGGCCGCTGCATGTTCACCGTGTCCGGATCGAAGATCACCAGGTCCGCCATCAGCCCGGGCCGGATGCGACCGCGATCTGCCAGTCCCAGCTGATCGGCCAGCTGCGAGGTGAGCTTTCGCACCGCCTGCTCGAGCGGCATGATCTTCAACTCGCGCACCCAATGGCCGAGCAGATAGGTGGTGAAGCCGTAGCCGCACTCCAGCGCCGCGTGCGCGCCTGCGTCCGACAGCCCGATCAGCGTGTCGGGGTGGCGCAGCATCTCGGCCGCCGCCGCCTCGTCGCTGTTGGCGAGCACGGTGAGGAAATCCGTCTGCAGGCCGTCCTCCACGCACAGGTCGAGGAACACGTCGAGCGCGTCGCGTCCCTGTTCGGCGGCAATGTCCGCGATCTTGCGCGCCTCCAGCGGCTTGAGTGATTCCTTGCGCACCTCGATCACCTCCACCATGTCCCAGCGCCGCGAGAAATGGATCACGTTCGACGTGTCATCGAAATCGCGCCGCAGCGCGGCGCGCACGGCCGGATCCCGCATGTCGGCCATCACCTGGTCCGCAGGTTTAACCAGCATGGCCTTCCAGGCCGGCATGCCGTCGAGGATGTGCACGTTGCGCATGTTGAACATGATGTCCACCGAACGCGACGTGCACATGGCACGCGCGTGGCTGCCCGCCGCCACCTGTGCCTGGGTCTGCGCCAGGCGCCGTTGCCACACGCCGGGCTGGCTGTCGAATTGCAGCAGCGGGATCCACCACACCGCGCAGTCCGAGGCGCGGCCGATGCGGTCGCACAGATCGAGCGGATCCTCACCCTTGATGGTGTCCGACACCTGGATCGCGCCGCCGCGGCCACCGCTTTTGGAGCCGCGCATCAATGAGGTCATGGCCAGCACCTCATCCACGTTGGCCAGCCGGCACGGGATCGGGCGACCGTCACCGCCATTGTGCGCGGGCAGGAAGTTGAAGGACATGCCATAGGCGCCGGCATCTAGCGCCTCCTGCATGACGCTTCGCATGCCGGTGATTTCATCGGCGCTGGCGGCGCGCTCGGCCGCGGCCTCCCCCATCACGTACTGGCGCACCGCGCTGTGGCCCACCAGCGCGGCGATGTTCATGCCCAGGCGCTGGCCGATGCGGTCCATGTACTGCGGGTAGGTCTCCCAGCTCCAGTCCACGCCGGCCTCGAGCGCCTTCAGCGACATGCCCTCCACGCGCTCCAGCGTGTGCAGCAGGTAATGACGGTCCTTCGGGCGGCAGGGCGCGATGCCGAAGCTGCAGTTGCCGAGCACGGCCGTGGTGATGCCGTGCCAGCAGGAGGAAGAGGCCAGCGGATCCCACAGCAACTGCGCATCCAGGTGCGTGTGGATGTCGATGAAGCCGGGTGCAAGCACCTGCCCCCGGGCGTCGATGACGCGCTTCGCGCCCCCGGTCACCTTGCCCACTTCGGCGATCTTCCCGCCCTGCACCGCCACGTCGCCGGGAAATGCCGGGGCGCCGGTGCCATCGATCACTTGCGCATTGCGTACCAGCAGGTCGAATGTCATTGCCAATCCCCTTGGTTACTGCCACCCCCGCCTGCTCGCCATCGAACAGGCGCAGGGACAAAACTCACTCACCCGGCGTGTCGCGCCCGTCCTTGTGCCCAAGCGCGCCCGCGGGCAGGCGCCTTGCGAGGGCCAGCATGCCGATGACGATGCCGGCGAAGACCAGGAACACCGACGCCCAAATCAAGGCGAACAGTGCCTTGAACCCGTCATCACCGTTGAAAATGCTCCAGCCCAGCGTCCCGATCATGTAGGAAAGCAGCAGCACCGCCACATAGCCCAGCGGAAACACCGCCAGCGGCGCAAGCAGCAACACCGCCACCACCCGCCACGGCCGCTGGAAAAACGGCGACGGGCGATGGTATTGAACCCACATCCAGCGCATCGGCCCGCCGCAGGCGGCAGTGAAGATCGCATAAGCGATCAGCAGCTGGAATTCATTGGATGCCGTTTGCATGTCCGTTTCAATCTCCATGAGGTGCCGCGGTGGGCGCTGTCGCCCGGGTTCCGGCGCTGCGCCTGCACCGCGCGCCGACAGCGAACAGCGCTCGCAGCATCGAGCAAGACACCTATCGAATTATTATCGCTTTGGTCAAGAATTCTATGTCATCCGCAGGTAATCCGGCTAAATGTAATCAACATTTCCCGTGCTCCCGGTGCCTGCTTCCCTGAACCTGCCGGGAGGGCACGCCGGCCACCTGCGACGATTTCCCGATCGCCACCAGGGCGACCACCAGCACCGCCACCAGCCACGTCATGGCATCGGCGGACTCGCCCACCCACCACGCGGAGGCGAGCAATGTCAGGAAGGGCTGCAGCAACTGCACCTGGCTGACCTTGGCAACGCCACCCAGCGCCAGCCCGCGGTACCACGGCACGAACCCCAGGAACTGGCTCATCACCATCACGTAGATGAATGCGATCCACGCCTCCGCCGGCCATTGCAGGTTCGGCGGTGCCGCCATGGCCGCCGGCAGGACCAGCACGGGTGCCGCGATGACCAGCGCCCACGAGATGACTGGCAGCCCGCCCATGGACCGGGCAAGGCGCGCGCCCTGCGCATATCCCATCGCGGCAGCAGCCACTGCGCCCAGCAGCGCCACGTCGGCCCAGACGAGCGC
>CAXNGL010000218.1:0-5634 GCA_964201515.1 Burkholderiales bacterium | reverse complement strand
ATGCCCTGGTGCGTGAAGAAGTGCCCGTACTGCGATTTCAATTCGCATGAGCTGCGCGGGACCCTGGCCGACGAATCCTATGCCGACGCGCTGGTGCGCGACCTGGAGCTGGCGTTGCCACTGATCTGGGGTCGGCGGGTGTACAGCGTCTTTTTCGGTGGCGGGACGCCGAGCCTGTTTCCGGCGGCGAGCATCGACAAGCTGCTGGCGGCGTTTCGCGCGCGTCTGCCGATCGACGCCGAGTGCGAGATCACGCTGGAGGCGAACCCCGGGACCTTCGAGGCGGAGAAATTCCGCGACTACCGCGCCGCCGGGGTGAACCGCCTGTCGATCGGCATCCAGAGTTTCAACCCGAAGCATCTCAAGGCGCTGGGGCGCATCCACGATGACACCGAGGCGTGGCGCGCGGTAGAGATTGCCTCGCGCCACTTCGACAACTTCAACCTCGACCTGATGTATGCGCTGCCGGAGCAGACGCCGGCCGAGGCGCTGGCCGATTGCGCGGCCGCGCTCAGCTGCGGCACCACGCACCTGTCGTTCTATCACCTGACACTGGAACCCAACACGCTGTTCCACACCCATCCGCCGCCGCTGCCTGATGACGATGTGGCGGCGCAGATGCAAGATGAGCTCGAGGCGGAGCTGGCCGGCGCCGGGTTCGGCCATTACGAAACCTCGGCCTATGCCAGGCCAGGGCGCGAATGCCGCCACAACCTGAACTACTGGCAGTTCGGCGATTACCTGGGAATCGGCGCCGGCGCGCACGGCAAGCTGTCGTTCCCCGATCGCATCCTGCGCCAGGCGCGCTACAAGCTGCCCAAGAGTTATGCGGACGAGCTGGCCCGGGGTTCCGCGGTCAGCCAGGAAAACCAAGTGGGCGTGCGCGACCTGCCGTTCGAATTCATGATGAACGCACTGCGGCTGACCGAGGGCTTTGCCGTGGCGTCATTCACCGAGCGAACGGGATTGCCCATTTCGGCGGCTGCCAAGGCGCTGGCGGCCGCCGAGGAGAAGGGGCTGATCGAGCGCACCCATGAACGCATTCGCCCGACTGAGCGCGGTCGCCGCTTCCTCAACGACTTGCTGGAACTGTTCCTGCCGGACACACCGCCAGCCAAAGGACGCGCACCCATCCAGGCACTGCGACCGCTGAAGTAGGCGTGTGTAGCGATGCGAGGGGATAGCTCAGTCTCGTGCACCACTGGCTTCGGAGGTCATCACGGCACCCCGGCCACGGCCCATGATGAGGTTCGAAATCAACGCCCGAAATTCCCCCGGCGTATGCGCGCCGACCCCCTTGTCAAAGGGGGCCGACACGCCACAGGCGTGCGGGGGGATTTGAGCCGGGCCGACACGCCGCAGGCGTGCGGGGGATTTGAGCCGGGCCGTCGAAGGCACGGCGGTCGGATTCAAAGGGAGGTGTAGCGATGAAAGGCAAACTGAAGGACGTCAGGGCACTGGTGTTCGATGTCTTTGGCACCGTGGTCGATTGGCGCGGCAGCGTCATCGCCGAAGGCCGCGCGCTGGCGCGCAAGAAGCGCCTGACGGTGGACTGGCCGGCCTTCGCCGATGCCTGGCGCGCCGGCTACGCGCCTGCCATGGACCGCGTGCGTCGCGGCGAGCTGCCCTGGACCACCATCGACGTGCTGAACCGCCTGATACTCGCCGAGCTGCTGGCGAAGCAGCGCATCGGCACGCTGAGCGAAGCGGAGAAGGACGATTTCAACCGCGCCTGGCACCGGCTCAAGCCCTGGCCCGATGCGGTCAAGGGGCTGGCGCGCATGAAGAAGAAAGTCGTCATCGCGACCCTCTCCAACGGCAACATGGCACTCCTCACCAACATGGCAAAGCACGCAGGCCTGCCCTGGGACTGCGTGCTGTCTGGGGAACTGTTCCGCCACTACAAGCCGGACCGCGAGGTGTACCTGGGGGCGGCGCACCTCTTGGGGCTGCGTCCCGGCGAAGTGATGATGGTGGCGGCGCACAAGAGCGACCTGGATGCGGCGGCGGCGGCCGGGCTGCGCACCGCCTTCGTGCAGCGAGCGCTGGAGTTCGGCGATCCGGCGCTGAAAGACGTGAAGCCGGAGAAGCGCTTCGACATCAATGCCGCGGATTTCCTCGACCTGGCCAGGAAGATCGGCACGTAGGGAGGACCGGCCGCGCTGCTTCGCATGCTCGCGCGGCCTGCGTGAGGCGTGGACCGGCCGTGCTGCTCCGCACGCTCGCGCGGCCTGCGTGAGGCGTGGATCGACCGTGCTGCTCCGCACGCTCGCACCGCTCCGGCGCCCCACTTCCCCCTTGACAAAGGGGGCGGACGGGCCGCGCAGGCCCGCCGGGGGATTTGCGAGCGTGGCGACCGTGAAATCCCCCCGCACGCCTGCGGCGTGTCGGCCCCCTTTCACAAGGGGGCGCCCCTGCATTGCGCGCCCGAAGTTGTCGCCCCTCCGTCACCAGTTGCACGACTCACGCCCGCTGAGTGTTGAACTAATCAGGACGTTTCCTGAACACCAGATCCCACACGCGGTGACCCAGCTTCAGGCCGCGCGTTTCGAACTTGGTCTGCGGCCGATAGTCGGGGCGGGGCACAAAGCCGGGTTCATGCGGAGTGGTGTTATCCGCGGTATTGACCGCGGTATTGACCGCAGTATTGACCGCAGTGTTGACCAAGGACGGTTCGGCCGAAAGCACCTGCAACATCTGCGCCGCGTATTCCTCCCAGTCGGTGGCGGTGTGCAGGTAGGCACCGGGTTTCATGCGCGATGCCAGGAGCGCGATGAGCGGCGGTTGCAACAGGCGGCGCTTGTGATGGCGCTTCTTCGGCCACGGGTCGGGGAAGAAGATGTGCACGCCGTCCAGGGAATCCGCTTCGATCATGGCCTGCAGCACGTCGACGGCATCGTGCTGGATGATGCGGATGTTGGTGAGCCCTTTTTCGCCGATTTCCTTCAACAGGCTGCCGACGCCCGGCGTGTGCACTTCGATGCCGAGGTAATCCTGGTCCGGATTGGCGGCGGCGATGCGTGCCGTGGTCTCGCCCATGCCGAAGCCGATCTCCAGGATCTTCGGCGCCTTGCGACCGAATACGGTCTCCAGCGACAGCGGCCCGGGCGCGAACGGGATGCCGAGGCGTGGCAGCAGCGTGTCGTGCGCGCGTTGCTGGGCGGCGGAGACGCGCCCTTGCCGCAGCACGAAGCTGCGAATCGAGCGGCGCGGCAGTGGTTCAGGAGTATTCAATGATTTCCTTCAGGCGCGGTATAGTACGGCGCGTGACCGGGGCACTGCGCGATGAACTGCGCGATGCACCGCGCGATGCGCCGCGCGATGCACCGCGCGATGCACCGCGCGATGCACTGTGCGACGCACCGCGCGCAGGCCGGGGGTTACATGCAGGGGTGGCACACAGGGGTTGCGCATGGCGCAGCCGCATCGGGTTCGATTGGGGATATCGTTGAAAGAGGGGAACATCATGGCCTTAATGTATCGGAAATCGACCGTGGGGGGCGCTGCGCAGCGCGAAGATAGGTTGCGTCGTCGCATCATGCTGGCGGCGACGCTGGTTCTCGTGGCGGGTGCGTTGTTCACCGCGGGGCGCGCTTTTGCGCAAGCTGACCTGGAGGCGCTGATCAAGGCCGCCAAGGCCGAGGGCGAGGTGTCGCTGTATTCCGCGGCAACGGAAAACGTGCCCAAGCGGGTGGGCGCGGCGTTCACCGCGAAGTATGGCATCCGTTTCAATTCCAACCGCATTTCCAGCTCTCCGCTGATGCAGCGATTCTCGGCGGAGTCGGAGTCCGGCAATGTGGCCGCGGACATCGCCTGGATCGCCGGCGGCGTGGGCCCGTTTTCCGAGAATGCCGTCAAGCGCGGCTGGGTTGAGGCGGTGTCGCAGGCCGGGTTGCCGGTGGTGAAAAGCGGCGAGTTTCCAGGCGCATTCATGCGCCCCAACAGTGCCGTGGTGCAGGTGGCGCCGTGGGGCATCACCTACCACACCGAGCGCCTGAAGGGCGCCGACATCCCGAAGGAGATCAAGGACATTCTCGCCCCGCGCTTCAAGGGCCAGATCCTGCTGCCGGATCCGCGTTCGTCGGACGTGTACCTGGGCTTCTGGGGGCTGGTGCTGGATCGCTACGGCGAGCAGTTCTTTACCCAGTTGCGGGCGCTGGAGCCGCGGCGCTTTGCCAGCGGCGTGCCGGCGGTGCAGGCGCTCGGGGCGGGCGAAGGGCTGGTGGAACTGCCGGCGGTGCCCGCGCAGGTGCTGGCCACCAAGAGCACCGGTGCCCCGGTGGACATTTCCATCCCGTCGCTGACCACGGGCCTCGAGATGGAGGTCGTGCTGACAGCGCGTGCGCGCGCCAAGCATCCCAATGCAGCGCGGCTGCTGGCCAACTACGTGATGTCGCGCGAAGGCAACAAGGTGTTCAACGACGATCCTGGCGGCGTGACCATCTACGACACCAGCGGCCTGCCCAAGCAGTACGAAGCGCCCAAGGAAGGCACCGGCGTGCTGTCGGCGAGTGCGCGGCGCGAGCAGCTGACCAAACTGCTGGGGTTTTAGCGGGCCATCCAACCGTGATGGCCCCTGATGTCAGCGGCGCACGAGGGGACGCGGTTGTGCCGGGGCGACCCGGTATTGTGTTGCAGCTCCTTGGAGGTCATTTCAATATGAGGGGATACATCCCCTCATGCTCCCCTGTGTCAGCGGTTGCAAAATTCATTTTGCAACCGGCTCTCGGGCCGGCGCATCGCAAGAGGCGCGGCGCGCGTGCGGGCATGGCATGGAGCTGAAAGACTGCGTTGTGCTGGTCACCGGCGCTTCCAGCGGGCTGGGGCGCGCGCTGGCGCAGGCCTTCGGCCAGGCTGGTTCCAGTGTCGCTGTCGGCTACCGGGCGGGACGCGAAGCCGCCGACAAAACCTGCGCCGGCATCACCGCTGCGGGTGGGCGGGCGGCGGCGATTCGGCTCGACCAGACGGACCCTGCCTCCATCGTGTCCGCCGTCGCGCAAACGCTGCAGCAGTTCGGGCGCATCGACATCCTCGTCAACAACGCGGCGTGGAGCACGGACATCCCGTTCGCCGACCTGGAGGCCATGACCCCGGAGCTCTGGGACCGCATCCAGACCACCAACCTGCGCGGCCCGTTCCTGCTGGCGCGGGCCTGCGCGCCGCACATGCGTGCGCAACGGCGCGGCCGCATCGTCAACGTGTCCGGCGCCAGCGCATTCACGACTTCCGGCAGCAGCCTCGCGCAGGCCACGGCCAAGGCCGCGCTGGTGCACCTCACGCGCTGCCTGGCGGTAGCGCTGGCACCGGACATCACGGTCAACTGCGTGGCGCCCGGGCTGATGGAGGGAACGGGAATGGGCGCGCGCGTATCGCCGGCGGGCGTGGCGGCGGCGCGAGCGCGCACCTTGCTCAAGCGCACCACGCCGATGGACGATGTCACGGCGCAGGTGCTGGCGTTTTGCCGCTCGGACAGCGTGACCGGACAGACGCTGCTGATCGACGGCGGGCACGCATTTCACTGAGCTGATCGGCGCGCTTGGTCTCTTACGACTTTGCAGTTGACGGATTTGGCGAAGAATGTCGGTTGCTCCTGGGCTTTGTGGGCCTCGTGATTTTGTACGCTGCAAGCTTGCA
>CAXNGL010000217.1:0-5686 GCA_964201515.1 Burkholderiales bacterium | reverse complement strand
ACTAACAATGATGACCACTTGCGCAATCACGGATTCCTGTACCAGGTCGCAGCCAAGGGATGGACCCTCAGCCCGCTCTATGACGTGCTCCCTATGAGCGTTGTTGCCCAGGAACGGATGCTGCATTTGGAGGTTGGAGAAAGGGGCAGGCTAGCCACACTGGACAACCTGATGACCCACTGGGCTGTGTACTTTTCGAGCAAAGTAGAAGCGCTGAAGGCATTGCACGAGGTGTGGCTGGTGGCGCGTGCGTGGAAGCCGTTTTTCGAAAAGTTCGGTGCGTCTCAAAAAGACATGGCGCACCTGGAGGGGGCCATTCGGAGGTTGGACCAAATTGCAGCTCCAGAGCTCGAAAAACCGCTACGGGGCTTTTAGGGCTAAAGCTCTTGAGACAGATCGCGTTGCACGGTCTGCGGATTCGACGCGCTTTGAGCCCGTCACTTGGGGCCATCACTTGCGCCAGCCACCGTAAGTCTTTGTCGGCTGGGGCATTTCGCGCGTCGTCACTACTGGCTGGCGCCGCGTAGTGACGACGCGGTTGGCGCAGGGTTTGGCTTGAGGCAGGGCGCTGGCGGGATTGCAGCAGCTTGACATCGGCTGTCGCCGCTTCGGCCCGGAGGGCCGGATCGATGGCGCAGTTGGCCCGCGCGACCGGCTGTGATGCTGGTTGGGGCAGGACGTGCGTTGGTTGTGCCCGGTGGCTGACGAGTATCTCCAAGCCTTTCGGCTGCCGGTTTTCAGGAGATGAGGCCAGCTTGGGCGATGCGGTAACGGGCATCAGCCGGGCTGACTCAGCCAGTGGGGAAACTGAACTGGGCCGATGCTGCACCAACTTCTTGTGGTTCGCAACAGCAGTGGTGTCGAGGTACTTTCTTGATGTCGACCCGACAACGAGATTGTCCTGGGGCTGTCAGCACTGCTGACAACTGTTCCCGCAGACGTCGAGCCAGGCGGCTTACCCGCCGCTGCGCGAGTCTTGCGTAAGCGGCGCCGATCGCGCGGGCGTGAAAAGCCCGTCCCGGATCTATGGACAGATCGTGCTGGGGACGCCATCGCGCTGCGGCCGCTACCGCATGGCCGGCGGAGGATGGGCTTTTCAAAGGCCCTTTTCCGTGCCAACTGCACCCCGAACACGCCACCAGACCGGACGCGTGTGGGCCGGTCTGTGAAGGCGGCTGAGAACTGTATGGCGCTATCGCCGCGACTCGATGAACTTATTGTGGTTCAAGCCGAGAGCGGATCGACGCCGGATTCTGCCGGCAGTCGAGCACAGCCACGATTACGGCCATGTCTCCGCTCAGGTCATAGTAGATCGCAAACGGAAACCGCTTGGACAGCGTCCGATGGAATCCGCCGACGGGTTTCGGATGCAGTCCGGCGAACAATCGCAATGACTCGAGATCGCCAGTGAGACAGTCAAGAAAATACGTTCCGAGCCCGTCACCTTGTGCTTCGTAAAACCAGTACCCCGACTCCAAATCGCTCTGCGCCGATGGCAGGATGCTGAGCGAGAACATAGCGCGTCAGCGTCCAGGCTTCAACGGCTGCGGCGCTAAGTTTGGCGTGCGTCGGCGAGTGACCGCAACCGGCGCTTGGTCTCCTCCCACGGAACCGCCTGCTCCATTTCCAGTCGGCGCTGCGCAAGAACCTCGGCATGCCAGGTCGGACTGGGGTTATGCAATGGGTCGCGGCTCAGCGAATCCCACAGCACCTCCATCGCCGCGAGTCTGGCAGGCAAGGGGAGATTTGCCAGGTCATCGGTTTGCATTTCCACACCTCCATGTGAGCAAGACAGGCGCTGATGGTAGCAAATGCCGATACCTGCGACGATCCATTGCAGGCTGCCAATTTGAACGGCGGATTTGCACAACGGCGACCGGCCGGCGGGGCGCCGCAACGCTTTCGAGAAGTCTGCGGGCTGGCGGACGGCGACGCGCAACGCGCGCCGATGCTGCGCCAAGATCATGTGGATTGCAATAGCAGCAGTGGGTGTCAAGGCCTTTATTGTCGAGAACCGGCCGGGCGCGGCGGGCAACCTCGCTGCCGGTGCCGCCGCCAAGGCGCCTCCCACCGGGTATTCGCTCTTCGTGGTGAGCTCCGCCAATGCGCGTCCTGCAAGTACCCTTCAAGGGCGGCCCGGAAACCATGACAGCCCTGCTGTCGGGCTTGGTCGATTTCACCTTCGCACCGATCCCCCTCGCCCTGCCGCACGTTCGCAGTGGTCGCCTGCGCTTGCTGGCGGTCACCAGCCCGCAGCGCTCCACGATCTTCCCGGACATGCCGACAGTGGAGGAACAGGGGCTGGCAGGTTACGAGGTCAGCGCCTGGTATGGCCTGGCCGCGCCCTGCCATCAACACGCTCAATTCCCATACCGAGGCTGTCCTTGCGTTGCCCGACGTCCGCGAGAAACTCGCCGGCCAGGGCATGGAAGCGGCGCCACCGAAGAGCTCAAGTTCTACGCCCGCCTGGTGGCCGACGCGAACATCGAGAAGATGCAGGGGGTCCGCTCGCGCCGCCATGCGCGGCGAGCGGGGTGCAATCGCCGCTGCTGCCCCAGTGGTTGCGAAGTGCCGCCCTCTCCTGAATATTTAGCATGTAACTATCATCATTTGATAAATGAGTGCTTTATATAGCCCCTCCGAAAAAGGCTTTGACGAGCGCCTGACGGCCATTGACCGGTGCCAGGTCGCGCTGTTGCGCGAGATCGTGGGCCAATACAGCTCGCGTCTGGTGCTCAAGGGCGGCATGGCCATGCGCGCCGTGTTCGGCAGCATGCGGCTGACCAAGGGCATCGACTTTGATCGCGAGTCGTCGCTGTCGCTGGACAGCGCAAAAAAGGGCTTGCCCCGGGCGATGGTGCGGGCGGCATCCGTTGCGGGCATTCGCCAGCCCGAGGCTGAAATCACCAAGCTGACCGCCACCACGATCCGCGCGCGGCTGGCCGGGCAGACGAACGGCGGCGTTGCGGTGCGCTTTGAGGTCGAGATCTCCGGCCGGGGCGATCCTTCCGCGCAGGAAAGGCGCAAGGAAACCATCGTGCCGCCGCAGGCCTACGGCATGGCACCGTTCCTGGTGGAATCCTATTCCAGCGATGCGCTGGCCGCCATGAAAGTCGCCGCCGCCATGTCCGAAGCGCGCAACGTGCCGCGCGACATTTACGACCTGTACGACCTGCTGGTCGCGGGCGCGAACCCTGTGCGGCTGCTGGCCCCTGCCCCGCAGGACGTGCTGGAGCGTATGCAGGCCGGCGCCTTGAGCAAGCTGGAAGGCATAGGCTTCGATCTCGCGCGCGAAGAACTCCTGCCCTACCTGCCCCCCGACACGCGCGCCGCGCTCACTGAGGACCGCTGGCTCGAATGCACGCTGGCCGTGTGCGAGGCGCTGGAGAAATGGGCGGCCGAAGCCCTGCTGCTCAAAGGCCTGCCGCCATGAGGGCACCCTGGAAGCTCGCGGCGGAGGCACGGCTGATGAACGCGGACACGCCGGCGGTGCTGACCACCGGCATGGTGCACATGCTCGCCACGGCGACTACCGAAGTGCCGCCGTCGAGCCCCACGATCGACCGCT
This sequence comes from Burkholderiales bacterium, assembly GCA_964201515.1. GTDB lineage: Bacteria > Pseudomonadota > Gammaproteobacteria > Burkholderiales > SG8-39 > CAIYPG01. The sequence goes on along the minus strand of CAXNGL010000217.1, from coordinate 2,118 downwards.
GGCTGAAGGACCTGGTGCTGTCCCAAAAGCTTCGGCCGGTCATCAAGGGCGTGTACCTCAACCTCGCGGGCCACCGCAACGTGAGCCCCGCGGCGGCCGCGCAGTGGGTGCGCACGCGCAGCATCGTCAGCCTGGCCTGGGTGCTGGAGCAGGCGGGCCTGACCAACAACTTCGGCGACACCGTCACCTGCGTCATTCCCATCGAAGCCGGCTGGTCCACGCCCCAGGTGTCCGACCGCAAGACCCAGGCCGGCATCTTCCGCTTCTTCGCGATGCCGGCGCACCTGAACGACGAGCGGGCCGGCCGCCTGGCAGATTTGCAAGACCAACGCTTCGACTACCGCCGCGCGACACCCGAGAAAGCACTGCTGGACTGGATCTACCTGGGCGCGTCGCCGCGCAGCCGCATGACGCGCCCGCCGTTCGACCTGGAAATCGAGCCACTGAGTGCGGCGCGGCTCAAACGGCTGGCAAAAGGGTTGAACATGGCGCCGCTGCTGGAAAGTTGGCGTGCCGAACGGGAGCGCTATCAGGCGAATCCTGAAGTCGAGGACAACGCTTCATCCTGGCTGAAGATTTGAAGCGGGCGACGGTTCCGCATGCCCTGGTCAACGCGCCGGTCGCCGCGCCGGTCGCCGCGCCGCCCGGCCCGGGGATCTTCTTCGACGACGTGCAGGCCGGCCACAGCTGGACCACACCCGGCGCGCCGGTGGGCGAGGACGAGATCGTCCACTTCGCCGGTGTATGGGACCCGCAGCCTCAGCACCTGGATCGGGAGGCGGCCGCGGCCACGGTCTTCGGCCAGCTGTGTGCCAGCGGCCTGCACACCCTTCTGCTGACCTACCGGCTTCACAGCCCGATCGCGGCGTGCTGGCATTGCGGCTGGCCACGCACAACCAGGACGGCAAGCTGGTGATGGACCTGGTGCTGACGCTGCTGGTGAGGCGGCGGGTGGCGGCGAAAGACGGTTGAAGACTTTTAACGCTAGACGTCAGAGGCTTTGAAGGTCGCGATCTTGGGCGCCATCTTGAGTTGGCGCTTGCAGGTCTCGCCCGTCGCCATAGGCGCGCTCATACTTCATCGCCACCGCCAGGCCCAACGCCTGGCAACCGTCGTTGACGTGCAGACGCCTGATTCCGGCCTGATCTTCCGCGCGATCGAAGCGGTCGACAGAGCCTTCAGTTCAGGCCAATGCCATGTCACCCACGGCACGGCTGATGCGGCCATTGCCGTCGTCAAACGGGTGCAAGGTCACCAGCCACAAATGCGCCAACCCAGCGTGCACCAGCGTATCACCAGAAGGATTGGCGTTGAACCATTCCAAAAACGCGGCTGTTTGTGCGGGCAAGGTGTGGGCGGCCGGTGCCTCAAAATGCACTTTTTCGCGACCCACCGGGCCCGAGACGCAATCGCAATGACTCGAGATCGCCAGTGAGACAGTCAAGAAAATACGTTCCGAGCCCGTCACCTTGCGCTTCGTAAAACCAGTAGCCCAACTCCAAGTCGCCCTGCGCCGATGGCAGGATGCTGAGCGAGAACATAAAGCGTCAGCGTCCAGGTTTCAACGGCTGCGGCGCGTTAAGTTTGGCGTGCGTCGGCGAGGGATCGCAACCGGCGCTTGGTCTCCTCCCACGGAACCGCCGCCCACCTGGTGGATCACGTCATCGGCGCAGGTGCCGGTGCGCCAGTGGGTGCTCTCGCTGCCCATCCCGCTGCCGTTGCTGCTTGCCGCGCGCCGGGCGGGCGCTGGGCATCGACGATATGCGTGCCGAGGTTCTGCCCGCAGACAAGGCAGCAATGCCCTGCAAGGTTGACAATGAATCATGCGTACCGTATCGATCACCGAAGCAAAAAAGGACCTGTCACACCTGGCGCGGTCTGAACAATCGTTCACGCTCACTAGTCGGGGCCACGATGTGGCACAGGTACGCATCTTTGCCATCGCCAAGTTTGACCCGATAAAGGCCGCTGCCGCTGCCAAGCGAATCAAGGAGCTCGGGGCGAACGTCAAGCCTTCGAAGAAATACGGCGCCTCTGCGACGATTCGAAAAATTCGCGATGGCAAGTGAGCGCATCGTTCTGGATGCGAGCTTCATACTGGAGGCGATCATCCCGACA
>CAXNGL010000216.1:0-5724 GCA_964201515.1 Burkholderiales bacterium | reverse complement strand
AGCACCTGGGCGGCGGCGAGTTGGGCGGCAGCGGTTCCATCGGCTTCGTCGGACATGCCGCGGCGGCCATCCTCGCGGGCAAGTGCAATGTCGCCCTCATCACCATGGCAGGCCGGCCGCGCGCCGTGGGCCAGGCCACCGGCACGGAGAAGCAGAACTGGCCCTGGGACCTGCCCTTCGCGCCCTTCGACGTGGCGGTGGACTGGTCGATCCTGACCATCTACGGCAACTACGCCATGCGCCACATGCATGACTACGGCACCACCTCGGAACAACTGGCCTGGATCAAGGTGTCCGCGTCGCATCACGCGCAGCACAACCCGAACGCGCGCCTGCGGCAGGTGTTCACGGTGGAAGATGTGGTCAACTCGCGAATCGTCGCCGATCCGCTGCACATGCTCGACTGCTGCGTCATCACTGACGGCGGCGGCGGGCTGGTGGTCACGCGGCCCGAGATTGCGAAAAAGCTCAAGCGCCCGCTGGTGAAGCTGCGCGGCCACGGCGAGACCATGAAGGTGAACAACGGCGGCATGATCGACATGGCGCACAGCGGCGCCGCGATCTCGGGCCCGCTCGCCTTCGCCGAGGCCGGCGTGAAACACGCCGACATCAAGTACGCATCGGTCTACGACAACTTCACCATCATGGCGATGATGCAGATCGAGGACCTGGGCTTCTGCAAGAAGGGGGACGGCGGCAAGTTCATCTCGGACGGCAACCTCATCTCGGGCGTGGGCAAGCTGCCCTGGAACACCGACGGCGGCGGCATGTGCAACAACCACCCGATCAACCGCGGCGGCATGACCAAGGTGATCGAAGCCGTGCGCCAGTTGCGCGGCGAAGCGCACCCGAAGGTGCAGGTGCCCAACTGCAACATTGCGCTGGCCTCCGGCCCCGGCCTCATCAACGGGGTCGGCCACTTCCACAGCACCGCAATCCTCGAGCGGGAGTAGGCAGACATGGCAACTGGAAACGTCACACAACAAGCCTGGGAAACCGACCTCAATGTTTCCCAGTGGCCGGAGATGCGCCCCTTCTGGTCGGCCGCGGCCGAAGGAAGATTCCTCATGCCCAAGTGCGGCGACTGCGGCAAGTACCACTGGCACCCGCGCGCGGTGTGCCCGTTTTGCCGCTCGCAGAAGATCGAATGGATCGAGTCGCCGGGGCGCGGGACCATCTACTCCTGGAGCGTGGCACGCACCTGGAACCCGCCGCATGCGGTGGCCTTCGTGCAGGTGGCCGAAGGGCCGATCATCCTCACCAAGATCGTGGACTGCGACTTTGCAAAGCTGCGCATCGGCCTGCCGGTGCGCGTGAAGCTCACGGCGGTCGAAGCGGGGCGGACGGTGCCGTTTTTCGCACCCGAGTGATAGCGGAATATTCCCGGCTTGCTACTTTGCCTGCCCCACGCAGCATGCAGTTGGCGCAGGGCGACGTCGCGTATGGGAGGACGAGATGAACGACTCGGCGAACCAGAGTAAGATTTGCGCATGCGCAGATTGATCCTTGTCATCGCCTGCGGCGCTTTTATTGCGCTGCCCGCGCACGCCCAGCAACCAGGCAAAGATACTAATGTGATCGAGCGCATCGACGGCGCCGTGCGCGGCTTTTTCAATCGCATTTTCGGTGGGCAGGAGAACAACCCAGCGCAGGCCTCCCCAGTCCCAATCCCAATCCCAATCCCAGTCCCAGTCCCAGTCCCGGCCCCGGCGCCCGCACCGCAAGCGCCTCCCGCGCAGCCGGCGGCGGCCCCGGTCCAGCCCACTGCCCAGCCTCAGCAGACTCCAGCCGCGGAGGCCCCCGCTGCACGCGCCGCGAACCGCAGCCTGCACGATGCCGTGGCCCAGGGCGACTATGCGCCGGCCCTGAAAATGATCGAAGAAGGCGCCGACATCGAAGCCAAGGACGCCACCGCCGGTGGGTCGGTGCTGCACTTTGCGGTGCAGAAGGGCAAGCTGCCGATCATCGACCTGCTGGTATCGCGCGGGGCAGACATCAACAGCCGCACCAGGACCGGCACCACGCCGCTGCACACCGCCGTGTTCTATGGACACCTCCAGGTCGTGGAGTACCTGGCTGCACGGGGCGCCGACATCAACGCGCAAAGCGCCTTGGGCGCAACACCGCTCGTGCTCGCGATCGCCGCAAGGAAGGACCCGATTGCAACCCGCCTCAGGGAGCTGGGCGCGCGCTGAACACCGAATACACCAGGGAGACCCACATGAAACATATGAATCGCGCACTCGTCGCAATGATGGCAACACTGATGCTCCTCCAGGCAGGCAACGCCCTCGCCCAAACGGCCGGATCGGCCAAGCCCTTGAGAATCATCGTGCCGTTCGGCCCGGGCAGCGTCGGTGACGTGACCGGTCGGGTGATCGGAGAAGCGCTGTTCAAGCGCACCGGCGTGCCCGCGATCATCGACTCGCGCCCGGGCGCGGGAAGCCTGATTGCCATGCAACTGGTGTCGCGCGCCGAACCGGATGGCACCATCATCGTGCTGAACAGCAATGCCGCCACGGTCCTGCAAATCGTGTCGGCCAACACCAGTTTCGACATCCGGCGCGACCTGGAGCCGATCGTGCATGCCTTCCAGGGCACGCAGGGCATCCTTGTCTCGAATGCGCTGCCGGTGAACTCCGTGGCCGAGCTGATCGCCTATGCCAAGCAGCGTCCGGGCGTGCTCAACTACGGGTCCTCGGGAATTGGGTCCGCGGTGCACATGAACACCGAGCTCTTCAAGCTCACCGCCGGCATCGACATGGCGCACATTCCGTTCAATGGCGGCCCACCGCAGCTGAATGCCCTCGCCGCCAACGAGGTACAGGTGCTGGTCTTCGACTCCGGCTCCGCCAAGGCGCTCCTCGATGCGGGGCGCATCCGCATGCTGGCGGTGACCACGCTGCAGCGCTCGCCCATTTTCCCCAACGTGCCGACCGTCAGCGAAGGCGCCCTGCCCGGCTTCGAGACCGCCTTCTGGTATGGCTTCCTCACCACGCCGAAGACCCCAAGGCCGATCGTGAACAAGTTGAATGCCGACCTCAATGCCGTGCTGCAGGAATCCACGACCAAGGAGAGGCTGCTGCAAATCGGCTACACGCCCGTGGGATCCACCCCGGAGCAGTTTCGCAAGAAAATCGCCGACGAAGTCGATGCGTGGGCGAAGGTCGCCATCAGCGCAAAGCTGGAAAAGCAATAACGTAACGCGTTTGCGCGAGCCGGCCCGGCTTCACGGGCCAGTCCCACATCTGCGCCAAGGAGACTCACCCCATGCGATTCGGCTTCTACCTGCCCACGCGCGGCAAGACCTGCACCCCGGAGGCGCTCACAACAATCGTCCAGCACGCGGAGAAATCGGGATTCCTCTCGACCATGGTCGGCGACCACCTGGTTTTTCCCGTGACCGTCAATTCCACCTACCCCTACACCGCCAGCGGCGTTTTCCCGGGCGGAGGCGAAGCCATGGAGCAACTCTCGACCATCGCGTTTCTCGCCGCCAAGACCACCACGCTGCGCCTGGTCACCAGCGTCCTGATCGTGCCGCAGCGCAATCCCGTGGCGACCGCCAAGGTCCTGTCCACCATCGACGTGCTGTCCGGCGGGCGGTTGACCCTGGGCATCGGCGTGGGCTGGATGCGCGAAGAGTTCGAGGCGCTCGATTCACAGGACTTCGACCGGCGCGGGGCGGTCACCGACGAATACGTGAAAATCTTCAAGGCGCTGTGGACCGGTGAAGCGGTCTCGTTCGCCGGCCGCTTCTACCGGTTTGATGCGGTGCGCTGCCTGCCCAGGCCGGTGCAGGCGCCACATATACCGATCTGGATTGGCGGCAGCACCAAGGCGGCGCTGCGCCGCACCGCGAGTTACGGCGACGGCTGGCATCCGGTGGGCGCCAATCCGGCGGTGCCGCTGCCACCGGATGAACTGATCCGTTCGCGCGATGAATTGTTCCGGCAGACCGAGGCCAATGGCCGCGACCCGAAGAAGATCACCATCTCCTACAAGGTGCCGGTGTCCGACCCGGCACTGGTGGCCTTCTACGCGAAAAGCGGGGAGAAGCCGCCGTTCTCCGGTACATTGGAAGAGATCGTCGAGGACACCGCCCGCTACGCCAAGCTCGGCGTGAGCGAACTCATCTTCGATTTTCGCAGCGAGAATCTCGCCGAGAGCCTGGAGCGCATGGAGCGCTTTAGCGCCGTGATCCGCCAGACCGGCGCCATGTGATTGCGATCATCGCGTGGCGGCTGCTTGGTTGCTTTGAGCCCATTTCACAATTGAGCGCTCTAAGAACCGGTTGCAAAGTCCATTTTGCAACCTTCCAATGTAGGGGAATCTGAGGGAATGTATCCCCTCATTTTGAACCGGACTCTCAGTCCCCGCAGCTTTCTGCCGATGGCTACTGCGTCGCGCCGAGAATCCGCTCCACGTACCGCGCCATTATGTCTATCCATATAGCTATTTGTTTTGTAAATAAAGCTATGATAGCGCCATTAATAGCGCCTGCTGGGGAGCAGTGTACTGGATCACCTCGACCCCAGCCTAAACCCGGGTCTAAACCAATTCGCCGCGCTGCGGCATGCCACCACAGCAGTGCGCCTTGCCTTGGCGGATATATGCCCACATTGCCATCCGTTCTGCCCCCCCCCCCTTGGGGCATGGCGGCAGCTGTGCCATGCTCGCCACGGGGCTGCTGGCAACGCCATGGCCCATGGGGGGGTAGGGCCTTGGACCTGTCGCAATGGCTTGGGCAACACCCGTACAGATTTTTTTATTCTGCGCGGTCTTTGATCTTCGCCGCATCCTTCGTCTGCCACTGCATATTGCTTGGGCTATCAGCGCCACCACGCTTGAGCGTTTGCACATGGTCAATCACGTATCCGGGTCACGCGCCTGAACTACTCCCTGTAGACGGGCATGGCTGAGATTTCTTAAAGACGCTAGTCGCCTGTGAACTTCTGGCAATTCTGCCGTAATCATCACGCGCCACGCCGGGGGTGGCTCTACTGCGATGCGTTGTGGAATGACTACTGCTGTGACCACCCTTAGCGGCTGCAAAGCCCGGCAGGAGGAGCAACGCACTGAGCGCGAATATGGCTTTCATTTCTTATCTTTACTGGGCAGCACAGCATCAACAGCGGCACCGACCACATTGACACTAGTCTTAACCACTGTAGCACCAACCGATACAGCAGCATCTGCAACTGCAAGAACAGAACATCCTGCTTGAAGGCACAGCGCAGCGAAGAACGTCATTCGAAAAACAAAAGAGGTAAAAAGCCTAAGACCCATGATTTAATTGGTCCTGGCAACACGGACACCGGTGTACTGGCTCCAGCCTGCAGAGATGACATTGTGTCGGCTCGCGGAGCGCAGATTCTGAGGATCGCTGTTCCAAGCTCCCCCCCGCGCCACCCGCTGGGAACAGTTACCAGTCATCCACGCGCTGCCATCGGTCGGTGCGCCATGGTAATTGTGATTCCAGCAATCCTGCGTCCACTCCCAGACATTGCCGCTCATATCATGTAGACCCCAAGCATTCGGCTGCTTCTCACCCACTGGGTGGGTTGTCCAACCTGCGTTATCACTAAACCAAGCGTAGCGCCCCAACTCCCGCGCGTCATCACCAAATGAGTAAGCAGTCTGACTACCGGCACGGGCTGCGTATTCCCACTCTGCCTCCGATGGCAATCGGTATTGCTTACCCGTCTTCTCACTCAGCTTCTT
>CAXNGL010000215.1:0-5748 GCA_964201515.1 Burkholderiales bacterium | reverse complement strand
ACCGTCTTCGCATCCAGCACCCGGTCCTCCAGGTTCAGCCCCAGAAATCGCATGAAACTCAGGCGATCTCGCACTTGGTATTCAATCCGGTCATCCGACAAATTGTTCAACTGCTGCAGTACCAGAACCTTGAACATCAGCACCGCATTGATCGGCTTGGCGCCAGCGGCGCTCTTACGCTGTTGCGCGCGTGCTCGCGTGCTCGCGTGCGCTCTCCCGGGCCTTGTCAATATCGCCCCGAAACGCCTCCCAGCCGATCATCCTGCTCAACTCCACCAGCGGGTCACCCAATAAGCTGAGTTTGGCCAAGCGCTCCTGCGGGTCAAATAGCCCCGCCACGTAGCTCCTCACCTTGTTTTTCTTCTTCAACTTCGCGAACTTCCCCATCAGCCTCGCCCCTCGCGCGCTTCGATTACCATTCAACGCGCAAACATCAATCCCGTCTACAGAATCGCATATTTTTGGGAATTTTTAGAGGTGCCATTCATTTGGCATGCTAGCAGGGGGTAAGTACCCACCCACCGCACAAAGTCACACGGTGTACACGATTTCCCGCAAATACTGCATGGCCCATCCCGCGTGCTCATCCTCTCCCGACATGCAGTATTCCCCACACGGAATATCGGCCGAATTTCACGAAGTTAAGTAGCCAGTGTCGGCGCACGGCAACAGGAGATGTCGGCAGGAACGCAAGTCCTGTTACACATTAACTACCTGAAACTATTGAACTAATATTTGAAACCACTGCTGTCCGGACGTTGAACGACTGAAACGCAGTGATTGGTTGATCTGAAATCAGTAGTGTCCGGTTAAAAAGAGAGGTATCGGCTTGAAAGCCAATACTGATGCGGGTTTCGAGACGATTGGGGGTGTTTCCGACTTGATCGCGCTCAACGGCCACTACGCCGCCAAACGCTCCCCCGCCCACTTTCGGCGTATCCGCTTCCGCGACCCCGAGACCCCGAGACCAGCAAAGTATTGGTGTTCCTCACCAATCAGTTCACGCTGCCTGCGCTGCCACTGCCACGGATGCACTGGTGCGTGCCACGGGGACTTTTGCCAAGTGGCTTCAGAAATACCCGGAGCGATAAAACTACCAGGATTTCCGCGCCACACCTGGAAGGGCATCGAAGTGCTCGTCGCGCGTGAGCACGGGCTGTCGATGTTGCATCGCCAGGGCCGCAATCCAGGAATCGTTGGCCGGAATCGGACGCCCGCGCTTTTTCAGTTCACCGCGAAGCGCCGCATACGACATCGCGGTATCGCCGTCGACGGGCAGAATCTCGAAATGACGCAGATTCTCAGCCAGCCATGTTTCGTAGGACTTGCGGTGCCGGGAACCGGCGATGCCATAGCGAAACTCGCCCAGGACGATGGCGGGAATGGAGACTTGTTTCTGGGCTCTCAGAATCGCGGCGATTTTCGCGTCGCCGTCAACGAAAGCGGAAAGCGCGTTGGTATCGAGAATCAAGCGTGATCCTCGGCTTCGATCGCGCCGAACTCCTCGTCGATTTCAGCCTGAATCCTCGCCGTTTCGCGGCGCAGGTGCTTGAGCTTTCCGAACCCCTGCATCCAGGCGGGTTCCGCGCTTTGCGAGGCGGGCGCGTTCCCGCTCAACTTCTCGCGCAGCGCATCAGTGACAAAATCCTTGAGCGATTGGCCGCGCTCGGCGGCCGTGGCCTTGGCACGCCTAAATAACGGGTCGGGCAGTTCTAGGGTTGTCTTCATTTTACCATATTACCATATTTATGGTAAACGACCAAGAGTAAGGGGCAGAGCCCAGCCCACCGCTGTGACTGCAGTTCCCGCACGCCACTTGCCATCCAGCCGTTAACTGTATATAAACACAGGTAACCAAACCTTGTACAAAACCCCACCCGCCGGAGGCCCACATGGAAGAGCTCACCCCGCAGCAGAACCGCATCCTGCAGTTCATCCGCAAGGCGCTGGAGAGCACCGGCCTGCCGCCCACGCGCGCCGAGATCGCCCACGCCATGGAGTTCCGCTCGCCCAACGCCGCCGAGGAGCACCTGCGCACGCTCGAGAGAAAGGGCGCCATCGAGATCCTCAAGGGTTCGGCACGCGGCATCCGCCTGAAGGACGGCGGCGGGCTGCCGCTCATCGGCCGCGTCGCTGCCGGCTCGCCCATCCTCGCCGAGGCGCACGTGCAGGGGCATTACCAGGTCGACCCCGCGCTGTTCAAGCCCTCCGCCGATTACCTCTTGCGGGTGCGCGGCATGAGCATGCGCGATGCCGGCATCCTCGATGGCGACCTGCTGGCCGTGCACCGCGTGTCGGAGGCGCGCAGCGGCCAGGTGGTGGTGGCGCGCGTCAACGACGAGGTGACGGTGAAGCGCCTCAGGCGCAAGGGCGCCATGGTGGAGTTGCTGCCTGAGAACCCGGAGTACGAGCCCATCGTCGTCGACACCCGCCGCGAGGAACTCGTCATCGAAGGCCTGGGCGTGGGCGTCATCCGCAGCGGGCGCGCGCTCTAGCCGGCATTTCATCCCGACTTTTATATCAGTATTGATATACAAACTGCCTGTTGATCTCCGGCAGTCGGAAACCTCCACTTTGAAATTCCCTGAAAATCGGCATGCTTGATATCCAGCTCACCGCCCCCCCGCCGGCACGCGCGCTGCCGCGGCACCCGGCGCTGTGGCGCGGCGGCGACCTGGCGCGCATGGCGGTGCCGGGCGTGGCCAGCGGATTTCCCGCGCTCGATGCGCAACTGCCTGGCGGCGGCTGGCCGGTGGCCAACCTGACCGAACTGATGCCGGCGCATGAGGGCATCGGCGAGCTGCGCCTCCTGGGCGGCGCACTGGCGCGGCTATCCGGCGCGGGCCAGCACTTCGCCTGGATCGCCCCGCCCCACCTGCCTTATGCGCCGGCGCTGGCCGCCGCCGGCATCCGGCTCGCGCAACTGGTCATCGTGCGCACCAAGACGGCCCAGGAAACGCTGTGGGCCACCGAACAGGCATTGCGCTCCAACGCCTGCGGCGCGGTGCTCTCCTGGCCTGGGACCGGCATCGACTACACCGCGTTGCGACGCCTGCAGGTTGCCGTCGAAGGCAGCCGCGCGCTGGCCTTCCTGTTCCGTTCGCCCAAGGCGGCGCAGCACACCTCGCCTGCCGTGCTGCGCCTCGTGCTCGACACCAACCAGGGCGGCCTTGCCATCACCATCACCAAGCGCCGCGGGGCGCCGCTGGCGCGCCCCATCATCATTGCGGCGCTGCGCTCATCCATCGGCGTCGCCGATCGTGGAACGGGCCGCGCCGATCCTGGCATCGGCCGAGCCGATCCTGGCACAAGCCGCGCTGATCCTGGAACGGGCCGCGCTGATCCTGAAACGGGTCGCGCCGACCCTGGCACGGACCTGGCCAATCTCGAGGCGGGCCGCGCGCCGATCCTTGAGCCAGTCCAGCCGATCCTGAAACAGGCAACGCTGCAACACGCAACGCCCTGAATGTGAATCGCCCGCATGCTCTGGGTTGCCATCCACCTGCCGCAACTGCCGCTGGAGATCTTCCTCCGCGGCACGCCCGCGCCTGAACCCTTCGCCGTCGCCGACAACCGCGGGTTCATCCTCGCCTGCGACCGCAAGGCCGCGCTGAGAGGCGTCGCCCCGGGCATGGCCGCGCCGGCGGCGCTGGCGCTGGCCGCCCGGCTGGTGGTGCGCGCGCGCGACCCGGCCGCCGAGACCGAAGCCGTGCTCGGGCTCGCCGCCTGGGCCTCGCAGTTCACCCCCAGCGTCGCCATCGCACTGCCGAACACCGTGCTGCTGGAAGTCTCCGGCAGCCTGCAATTGTTCGGCGGCACGGGCAACATCGCCAAGGCGCTCCAGGCCGGCCTGGCCGACATGGGCTTCGGCGCTGCGCTGGCTGGCGCACCCACGCCGCTGGCGGCGACCTGGATGGCGCTCGCGGCGTCGGGGAAGACGCTGACGGCAGCAGGGGCGCCCGCGGCACCAGCCCGATCCGCGCCCTCACCGAGAACCACACGGAACAACACAGGCACTGCGGGCAAGGCATCGGCGACGGCCATTTCAACCTCGGATTCGACCTCAGTTTCGACCTCAGTTTCGACTATGAGCCCGGCCGCAACGGCAAAAACAGCTCCTGCCCCCCTGCACATCGTCGAGCCCGCACAGCTGGAAGCCGCCGTGGCCGCGTTGCCGCTGGCCGTGCTTCGCAGCGCCGCGGGCCAGGGCATCGAGGCCGACACGCTCGAAGCGCTGCAGGGCTTGGGCATCGATACGCTCGGCCAGTTGCAGGGGCTGCCGCGCGACGGCGTGGCGCGGCGCTTCGGGCAGGTGCTGCTCGATACCGTGGATCGCGGCCTGGGCCGCCTGCCCGATCCGCGCACGCCGTTTCGCCTCCCCGAGCGCTTCCAGGCCGCCATCGAGCTCCCGGTTGAGGTCACGCAGGCCGAGGCGCTGCTGTTCGCCGCGCGACGACTGCTCGTCCAGCTGTCCGGGTTTCTCGCCGCGCGCGCCAGCGGCGTGCAGCGCATCGCCGTGCGGCTGGTGCATCGCGATGGCGTGACCGAGGTGCCGATCGGCCTGGTGGCCCCGTCACGCGACAGCGCCCACTTCACGCTGCTGCTGCGCGAGCGCTTGTCCAGCCTCACGCATTCCACGCAACTACGCGAGCCTGTGCGCAGCATCAGCGTGGCTGCCTGCGACATGCTGCCACTGGCGGGCGAGAGTCTGGGCCTCTTCGCCAGCGATGCCATCGCGTCCGGCAGCTGGGAGAAGCTGATCGAGCGCCTGCGCGCGCGCCTCGGCACGCAGGCCGTGCACGGCGTTGCGTCCGCCGACGAGCACCGCCCCGAGCGCGCCAGCTCCGTGACTGAACTGCAGGGTGGATCGCCGGCGCAGCCTCGGACCGGGTCGCAAACTGCATCGCGCACCGGGACGCGGACTGCGCTGCGGGCCGAGCCGCAGCAATCGCGCCTCCCGCTGGAAGAGCCGCCCGCAGGCGAGCGCCCGTTCTGGCTGCTCGAAGAACCCAGGCCGATCCGTGAAATCGCCTCGGTGCCGCACCATGACGGGCCGCTCGAGCTGCTGGCCGGCCCGGAACGCATCGAAACCGGCTGGTGGGATGCCGGCGAAATTGCGCGCGACTACTTCGTGGCGCGCTCAAAGGAGCATTCGCTGCTGTGGATCTACCGCGAGAGGAAGGCGCTGGACTCGGATGCCGGCTGGTACCTGCACGGAATTTTTTCCTGACGCAAGCCTCGCCAGGCATCCACTTGCACCGTGAAACTCACCGCAGAAATACTGGTTATTTCGGACTATTTTATCCGTCCATCGGACATGGAATGGATAAATACTGACATTCCGATTGCCTGTTGGCACGCTGCGTTCAGCCCCCCGCAAACCCGGCTGCAGCCAGATATGCTAGAAGCTGTGCTCCGCGTGCACGGCAGGCGCAGTCGCCGCAGTCACTACAGCGCGCAGGAACAAGCCCAGCAATCAACACCCCTCAGGAGAACCCATGGACGAAAAAACACTGCAACGGCTCGCCGACCGCGAAGCCATCCGCGACGTGCTCATGCGCTACAGCCGCGGCGTCGACCGCCACGACCTGGCCGCGCTGAAATCCTGCTATCACGCGGACTCGTACGACGACCACGGGCACTTCAAGGGCAACGGGCACGACTTCGCCGATTACATCCTCGGTTCGCTGGCGCAGCGCACGCACCACAGCACACACTCGGTGCTCAACCACGTGATCGATTTCGACG
>CAXNGL010000214.1:0-5763 GCA_964201515.1 Burkholderiales bacterium | reverse complement strand
CTTTGGCCAGCCCGAGATCACGGTTGGGGTGATGCCCGGCGCAGGCGGCACTCAGCGGCTTGCGCGCTTCATTGGCAAGTCGAAAGCGATGGAGATGTGCCTCAGTGGTCGCATGATGGACGCAGCCGAGGCCGAGCGATGCGGGCTGGTAAGTCGTATTGTGCCGGCCGACCAGCTTCTTGAAGAGGCTATCCGAACCGCTGAGAAGATCGCCGGGCATCCGCAACCGATGGTGATGCTAACGAAGGAGGCGGTGAACCGCGCCTACGAGACAACGCTTTCTGAAGGAGTCCGCTTCGAGCGCCGCCTCGCCCAATCTGTATTCGCTTTCGCCGACCAGCGCGAAGGCGCTGTCGCCTTCATCGAAAAGCGTGCACCCGAGTACAAGCACCGCTGATTCTTAATGACGAAGTAATTTACGCAAGGACTCCTTTCATGACCCTCGATCCGAACGAACTCGTTGCCCGCGTCACGCGCTGGGCGCTCGCCCATCCCGAGGAACGCGATCCTTGGGAGAAGGCACCAGCCATAACCGGTGTGCTAGCTTGGAACGATCCCGAGTCAGTGGCCTGCGTCAAACGCTGGATCGACCGCGCCGTCGATACCCAAGGCAGTGACGGTTACCTCTGCTACAGCGAGCGGATCGATCTGATGCATGGGCATGTGCGCACCTTTACCCCTACCGGCACGCTGTCCGCGAGCATCGGCTATCCGATGCTCGAACTCCACTCCCGCGCCAAGGACCCCCGGTACCTTGAGGCAGCGAAGCTTCAGGTCGAGGCAATCTTGCGTGCCCCGCGCACACGGGACGGCGGCATCTCTTGTCGGTTTGAAGCAAAGGAGCTCTGGGTCGACTTCATCTATCTGATGGCGCCGTTTCTTGCTCGCTATGGTCAGATCACAGGAGAGCAACAGCACATCGACGAGGCCTTTTCCCAATACGAAATCCAGGCGAGACATCTGATCGATCCGTTCACCGGCTTGGCGCGCCACGCATGGTGCGAGACGCCGAACCACTTCCCGCAATCTACCCTTTGGGCGCGCGGTAACGGTTGGCTGGTGTGCGCAGCTGTTGACCTCCTCGAGATCGCGCCGAAACATGCGCGCTCGCAATACCTGACCGACACATGCCGCGCAGCGCTGCTTGCGATGCAGTCGCTTCAGGACCGCAGCGGCTTCCTGCGCCATATATTGGACGATCCGTTCTCCAAGTTCGAGGCCTCGTCGACGGTTATGTTCGCCTACGCCACTGCCAAGGCAGCGGAGCTAGGCATCGTCGGCGACGAGCTTTTCGAGTCGGCATTAAAGGGCTGGCGCGCCGTAGCGCTCTCGATCGGCAGCGATGGCGCCGTACCTGGCGTGGCGGTGCCGCCCGGGGGGCCTGGCGTTCCATTCGGTAGCACACAGTTTGGACAAGGCTTCTTCCTGCTGGCAACGCACGCCTTGCGAAAGCAGCTCAACGCGTGACATCGTTTACCGATCTCGAGCCGCAATCCTGGACCTTGCCACGGGCGCTTGATGCTCGCGTAGCGCAGACACCCGACCTGCCGTTCTTGACCACTGAGGGAGAGGGCACGCAGACCTTTGCGCAGTGCCGGGCAGGAGCCTTCTTGATGGCCGGTATGCTTTGCGCCGCGGGTGTCCGCGCCACCGATCTGGTCGCCGTCATCGCGCCAAATTGCCGGACCGCGGTCCATGCCTGGATGGGCGCGAACCTGCTTGGCGCGG
The DNA here is from genome assembly GCA_964201515.1 of Burkholderiales bacterium. GTDB lineage: Bacteria > Pseudomonadota > Gammaproteobacteria > Burkholderiales > SG8-39 > CAIYPG01. Next base: position 4,035 of record CAXNGL010000214.1, on the reverse strand, counting down.
TCGACGTGATGATCAACACGGGCTACCGCGGTAGCCCGCTCGAGCATGCGCTGAACCTCGTCAAGGCGAAAGTTATCCTAGTCGAAGAGCGCTACCTTGGTGTGCTGCGCGAGGTCGAGCCGCAACTGCAGCATCTGCAGCGCATCGTCCATTTCCGCTTAGGGGACTTCGCCGGCGAACCGGATCCGACCCCGTTCTCGCGGATCGAGCTCGTAGCACTTGCGTCGTTGAAGCCGAGAGAGCTGGACGTGCAAGACGTGCAGGACGAACCTGCCTTTTCGACGCTCGCTTCCATCATCTTTACCTCGGGCACCAGCGGCCCGGCGAAGGGCGTGATGATGCCGCACGCACAGGCCTATGCGCTGGCGTTGCAGACGGTGCAAGGGCTTAGGCTAGGTGAACGGGACACGCTCTACGCTTTTCACCCAATTTTTCACACAGCCGGCAAGTTCATCTCGATCTATGCCGGGCTGCTGTCTGGAGCGCATGTGGTGCTCGACCGGCAATTTCGCGCCAAAAGCTGGCTAGCTCGCATCCGTGAATGCGGTGCCACCGCGACGCTCGCTCACGGCGCGATGCTGGAGATGGTCTACGCGCAACCGCCCGCCGCTGATGATGCCGACAACCCGCTTAAGCGTCTGATGGCATCCCCATTTCCGCGCCGCATCGCGGCCGATTTCGAGCGTCGCTTCAGCGTGCGCGGCGTCGAATTGTGGGGTATGACAGAAATCAACAATCCCTGCTGGTGCCCTTTAGACGAGCCGCTTCGCACCGGCACGTGCGGCAAGCTGAACACCAAATGGGCGGACGTGCGCGTCGTCGATCCCGAGACCGATCTCGAGCTGCCCGTGGGGCAGGTCGGTGAGTTCGTCGTCAGGGCGCGCCTACCCGGGACCATGATGCAGGGTTACTTCGGCATGCCCGAGCTAACTCTGCAAGCCTGGCGCAACCTTTGGTTCCACACCCGCGATGCCGGTTACATTGACGCCGAAGGTTGGTTCCACTTCGTCGACCGCCTGGGCGACAGGATCCGCCGGCGCGCCGAGAACATCTCCTCTTACGAGATCGAGTCGGCGGCGGCGCTGCACCCAGCGGTGCTCGAATGCGCCGCGATCGGCGTGCCCTCCGGCTTCGAATCAGATGACGACATCAAACTGTTTGTGGCATTGCGTCCAGGGTACCTATGGGTTCCGCAGGAGATGCTTGAGCACCTCGTGCGCCTACTGCCCCACTTTATGGTTCCGCGCTACTTGCAGACTGTCGAGGAGTTGCCGCGCACGCCGACCAATAAGGTGATTAAGTCCCAGCTGCGCTTGGCCGCTGGCGATTGCTGGGACCGCAAGGAGGCCGGTGTCGCCTTGCTCGACGTGGCACAACGTGCGGCGGCTTATGCCGTGCCTACATCTTCCAAGGAACGTTCATGAGCTCTCTCAACGAAAAATATGACTTGGTGGAGGGTACAATCGTGCTTTCCGGTACTGAGGCGCTTGCCCGTCTGCCGCTTGAGCAGCGGCAACGCGACCAGCGAAATGGACTGAACACTGGCGGCTTTATTTGCGGGTATCGCGGCTCGCCGCTCGGCACCTACGACCTTGAGCTCTGGCGGATCCAGGAGCGCCTGACAGCGGTGAACGTGCGCTTCCAGCCCGGAATCAACGAGGACCTGGCCGCCACAGCGGTCTGGGGCACGCAGTACGTTAACCTCTACCCAGGGGCGAGAGTGGACGGCGTATTCGGCATCTGGTACGGCAAGACGCCCGGCGTCGAGCGCAGCGCCGATGCGCTGCACCACGCCAATACAGCCGGCACTTCGCCGACCGGTGGCGTGCTCGCGCTAGCGGGTGACGACCATGCTGCCAAGTCCTCCTCGCGCACCGGGCAGTCGGAGCTGCAGCTCAAGTCGAGTGGTATCCCGATTCTCTACCCTTCAAACGTGCAGGAGATTCTCGACTACGGTTTGCACGGCATCGCGATGAGCCGCTTCAGCGGGTGCTGGATCGCACTCAAGCTCGCCACCGACGTGGTCGAAACGAGCAGCGAAGTTCAGGTTGGAACTATGTCGGCGGTAAAACTGCCCATGATCGACGAGCCGCCGGGCGGCCTGCACATCCGGCCCAACGAGTCTCCGCAAGATATGGAGGCGCGCCTGTTCGAACACAAACTTCCGGCGGTCTTGGCCTACGTGCGTGCTAACGGCATTAATCGGATTGAGCTTGACCCGCCGAATGCGCGCTATGGCATCGTCGGCGCCGGCAAGAGTTGGGGGGATGTACGCGGTGGACTGGCCTTGCTCGGGTTGGACGATGTGGCGGCGGCGGCGGCTGGCATTCGGCTGCTGAAAATTGGCATGACTTGGCCGCTCGACGCTGAAATTCTCGACCGGTTCGCCGATGGGCTGGAGCACATTTTAGTGGTCGAGGAGAAAATGCCCTTCCTCGAGGAGCAGGTAAAGTCTCTGCTGTTCAACTCGGCTGCCGCAGGGCGCGTGCGGGTCTCCGGTAAGACAGTCCGCTCAGGCGACGGCGGCTTGCCGCTCGCCGGCGAGATGTCGCCCCAGGTCGTGGCGCAGTCTATTGCGGCCTTGGCCGGTGTGCCGTTGTCATCGGTCAGCGTTTTGCAGGAAGCGCCGGTCGGCTCTGTGCGGATGCCGAACTTCTGCTCGGGTTGTCCGCACAACACTTCGACTGTTGTGCCCGAAGGCAGCCGCGCTATGGCCGGAATCGGCTGTCACGGCATGGCGATGTGGATTCGGCCTGAGAGCACTGGCACCATCACGCACATGGGCGGCGAAGGAATGCTGTGGGTCGGGCAGTCGCCGTTCACCGCGGAGCGGCATGTCTTTGTAAATATCGGCGACGGCACCTTTTTCCATTCCGGCAGCCTCGCTCTTCGTCAGGCCGTCGCAGCCAAGGCCAGCATGACCTACAAGGTCCTTTTTAACGGCTACGTGTCGATGACCGGCGGACAGCCGCACGATGGGGACCTCACCGTTAAGAAGGTTATAGAAATCGCACGCGCCGAGGGTGTGGGGAAAATCGTAGTGGTTGCCGACGATCCGCAGCGCTACAGGGACTCTCCACCACCTGACGGAATCCCAGTGCGACCACGCACAGAGCTTGATGCCGTACAGCGCGAGCTGCGCGAATTCGAGGGCGTTTCGGTGCTGGTTTACGACCAGGCCTGCGCGACCGAAATGCGACGCCAGCGCAAGAAAGATCCCGCTCTCGACATCGCCAAGAGGACATGGATCCATCCCGAGGTGTGCGAAGGCTGCGGCGATTGCGGTGTGAAATCGAACTGCATGTCGGTCGAGCCCCTGGAAACCGAGCTTGGACGCAAGCGCCGCATAAACCAGTCGACCTGCAACAAGGACTTCTCTTGTGTACAAGGCTTCTGCCCGAGCTTCGTAACAGTGCAAGGCGGACGGCTGCGGCGCAAGGTGCGACATACCGCGCAAGCGTGGCCTGCGCTGCCGGCTCCCAACCTGCCGACCGTTAAGCATGGCTACAACGTTGTACTCGCCGGTATCGGCGGGACTGGCATCGTAACCGTTGGCGCAATGCTAGCTCAGGCCGCCCATCTCGATGGTTTGCGCGCCAGCGTGCTTGACCTGACCGGCATGGCGCAGAAGTACGGCGCCGTAATGTCCCACCTGCGCTTCATGCCTGCTGGCTCGACCTTGCCGTCTTCCCGCCTCGCGGCCGGCGAGGCAGACGCTGTTATAGGCTGTGACTTGATAGTTACGGCGGGTCAGGAGGCTCTTTCTAAGATGGCACCGGGTCGCACGTTTGTGATAGTCAACTCGGCTGTTATCCCGACCGGCGACTTCACGCGTATGCCGGACTGGGACCCGGACGCGTCCAGTCTGCTGGCTCGCATCCAGACGCGCATTGGCGGTGATTTGCACGCCGTAAACGCGGAGGGGATCGCCACGGCACTGCTCGGCGACTCGATCGCCACCAACATGTTCCTGTTGGGCTTCGCATGGCAGCATGGCCGTATTCCGGTGAGCTTGGTGTCGCTTGAGCAGGCGAT
>CAXNGL010000213.1:0-5798 GCA_964201515.1 Burkholderiales bacterium | reverse complement strand
AATATCGCGTTCGCCAAGGAAATCAGCAGCGACCCGGAATTGCTCGCGTTGCGACGCCTGCCGCCCGACACCATCAACAACTGAACAGCGCCGCGTCGGGCGCATCGGGTGCGCCGGCAGGTCCCGCGGGTACATTCGCGCCTCGTCAGGGCGCAGGCCGCGACGGCGCCACGCTGCTACGGAGCGCGGTCGGGCAGAAATTTCGCAGGATCGGTCGGCTTGCCGAGGCGGCGGATCTCGAAGTGCAGTTTCACCTGGTCGGTATCGCTGTTCCCCATCTCGGCAATCTTCTGACCCTTCACCACGCGCTGTGACTCCTTGACCAATATCTCGCTGTTGTGCGCATACACCGTCGAGTAGGTGCGCGAGTGGCGGACCACGATGAGCTTGCCGTAACCGCGAATGCCGCTGCCCACATACAGCACCGTGCCCGAGGCGCTCGCAGTGACCGGCTGTCCGGCCTTGCCGCCGATGTCGAGGCCCTTGTTGCTGCTCTCCGAGAAAGCAGCCAACACGCGACCGACCGTAGGCCAACCCCAATCGATCTTTTCATCGTCATCGGCGGTGTCTGCCGCCAGCGGCGCTGCCGGTTTCGGTTCAGGCGCGGCAGGTTTGGCCTCGATCGCCGCGGGTTTCGCCGTTGGCTTCTGATCGCGCGACAGCAGCGCCAGGTTCTCATCGGTGTACGGCAGTTTCACCGCCCTGGGTTCGTTCTTCACCGGATCCCCGGCCGCGGCAACACGCGCATCACGTGCATCACGTGCAGGTGATGCCTGTGCTTCGCGATCGAGCGGCCGCGACTCCACGACCCCCCTGCCCTCCACCGCGCGCGCCTGCACCGCGCCCTGCGGTGGCGTCAATCGCAGCACCTGACCTTCACGAATGAGATTGGGGTTGGGCAGGTTGTTCCACTCGGCAATCTCGCGATAGCCGTGCCCGCTGTCCAGGGCAATGCCGTACAGCGTATCGCCGCGACGCACGGTGTAGGTTTCGGCACGCGCATCCAGGCCGCGCGCGTTTTGCGCAGCGGCACCGGAGGGTGCTGCCGGCGCAGCCGCTGCGCTTGGTGCTGCGGCAGGCGGCGTGGAGGGGCGCCCGCTCGGGGAGGTGCGATCGATCACCGGCGCGCTGCCGCGCGATGCGCACCCGGCCAGCACCGCCAGCACCGCAACCCCGGCAAACACGCGCAAGCGCATTACTGCTTGCCCGCCCGCAAAGGCACGAAGCGCACCGGGTCCAGCCACTGCTCCGACCATCCCGTCTCGGTGCGCTCCAACAGGAACAGGGCCTGCTCGCTGCCCCCAGGCTTGACCACGATGGGCGCAATCAGGCGACCGCCAACGGCGAGTTGCGCCTTCAGCGCCACCGGCACTTCGGGCGATGCGGCAGCGAGGATGATGGCGTCGAACGGCGCCGCCTCCAGAATCCCGTTGGCGCCGTCGCCATAGGCGAGCCGCAGGTTGCGCAGGCGCATTTCCCTGAGATTCGATCGCGCGCGCTCCAACAGCCCGCTGATGCGCTCGATGGAATACACCTCGGTGGCGACCTGCGCCAGCACCGCCGCCTGGTAACCGCAGCCAGTGCCGATCTCCAGCACCTTGCCCAGTTTGCCCTCACGCCCCTTGCGCAAGGCCGCGATCATCAGCGCAACGACCACCGGTTGCGAGATGGTTTGCTCAAATCCGATCGGAAGAGCAGTGTCCTCATAGGCACGACTGGCCAGCGCCTCGTCGACAAACAGATGGCGCGGCACCGCCGCCATGGCCGCCAGCACTGTCTCGTCCTCCACCCCCTGGGTGCGCAGCCGCTCGATCATGCGGTCGCGCGTGCGCTGCGAGGTGAACCCGATGCCACGTGCCCGCGACGCCGTCATTGCCACGCCCTCATTGCCACGCCCTCATTGGGCCGACTTCATCTGGCCAACCACTGCCGCACCAGTGGCAATTGCTGCTGGTTGGTGAGGTCCATTTGCAATGGCGTTATCGACACGCGATTGGCTGCCACGGCATGGAAATCGGTTCCCTCGCCCGCGTCAGCCGCCTCGCCGGCCGGGCCGATCCAGTACACGGTTTCATTGCGGGGATTGAGGGCGCGCACGACCGGTTCTGCCTTGTGACGCTTGCCCAGGCGCGTGACTTCGGTGCCGGCCAGCTCGGACCAGGCGATGTCGGGAATATTCACGTTGAGCAGAATCGGCTCACTGTGCGGGGAATCGCGAAACCGCTTCACCAGGTCGCAGGCAACCCGCGCCGCCGTGTCGAAATGATTACCGGAACGGCCTGCCAGGGAAAATGCGATCGACGGAATGCCCAGCAGGTAGCCCTCGGTGGCGGCCGCCACGGTACCCGAATAGATGGTGTCGTCGCCCATGTTGGCGCCATGATTGATGCCCGACACCACGATATCGGGCAACGCGTCGAGCAGCCCGGTGACCGCCAGGTGCACGCAATCGGTGGGCGTGCCGTCGATGAAGCGAAAGCCGTTGGCTGCCGTGCGTACCGCCAGCGGCCGGTCCAGGGTCAGCGAATTGGAGGCGCCGCTGCGATCGCGTTCCGGGGCAACCACGGTAACGGTGCCAAGCGCGGTGAGCGCTTTTGCGAGGGCGGCAATCCCCGGGGCGAAATAGCCATCATCGTTGCTGATAAGAATGCGCATAGGTGGGTGCAGATTATAGCAATTGCACTCGCCCCGACCGGCACATTCGCGCCGGAGCCGACCACCGCCTGTTGCCTGGTCCTGGCCTGGTTCAATAAACGACTTGCAGGCACCTGTTGCGTCGGCGCCCGGGCGCAAACGCCCTTGAAGCGAATGGCACTTGCAAACGCCAATATCCGGGACAAAGCATAAACCGGCTGTGCTTTATTCAGAAACCGCGTGTTGATACGGATGGTGTGGCCCTATATAAAAGCACGTATCAACACGCGGTTGGTCCGCGGCAGCGCTGCCAACACCTGCACCAACGACAAATCCGTTGATGCGGATCGTCGTTTCCGCGCGGATGATGAAGCCATCCGCACCAAAACAACGATCTTCAGCAAACCATTCGCAGCGGGAGGGGGCGAGCCAAAAATGCTTACGTAAGTGCCATTCCCCTTAAAACGAAGCCTCCAGGCGCGCCAACACCGTGCGCAGCACCTTGAGCCTGGCGAAGTACTTGTCCTCGGCCTCGACCAGCGTCCAGGGCGCGATTTCGGTGCTGGTGCGATCGACCATGTCGGCCACCGCGCCCTCGTACGCGTCCCACTTCTTGCGATTGCGCCAGTCCTCGTCAGTGATCTTGAAGCGCTTGAAGCTGGTCTTCTCGCGCTCCTTGAAGCGGCGCAACTGCATCGCCTTGCTGATCTGCAGCCAGAACTTGCACACGATGGCGCCGCGCTCGGTCATCTGCTCCTCGAAATCGTTGATCTCGCTGTAGGCACGCATCCAGTCGGCCTCGGCGCAAAAACCCTCTACGCGTTCCACCAACACGCGCCCGTACCAGGAACGGTCGAAGATGGTTACGCGTCCCAGGCGCGGCACATGCCGCCAGAAACGCCACAGGTAGGGCTGGGCGCGCTCTTCCTGGGTGGGTGCCGCAACCGGGGTCACCGAATACTGCCGCGCATCGAGCGCGCCGGTGATGCGGCGAATGGCGCCACCCTTGCCAGCGGCATCCGATCCCTCGAAGACCAGGATCAGCGAGCGCTTCTTGAACTTCTTGTCGCGGATGATCAGGTTGAGGCTGCCCTGCAGTTTTTCCAACTTCTTCTCGTACTCCGGCTTGGCGACCTTCTGCGTCATGTCGAGGTCGCGCACCAGCTTGAGATTGTCCATCACTGGTACCAGCGGCGCCGCTTTTACCGACTCGCGCGGCGCCGAGCGCTCGGCAAGGCGCTTCTTCATCGACTCTAGCAGCACCTTCCCCACGGTGAGGCTGCGATAGCGCGCGTCGGCACCCTCGACCACGATCCACGGCGCGTTGCTGGTGCTCGTTTCTCGCAGCGTGTGTTCCGAAATCGCCCTGAAATGGTCGTAGATCTTGAGTCGCTCCCAATCGAGCTTGGTGACGCGCCAGCGCGTGTGGGGGTCCTTCTCCAGCTCCTTGAGGCGCTTCTTTTGCTGTTCCTTGGACAGGTGAAACCAGAACTTGAGGATCAGCACGCCCTCGTTGAACAGCATGTTCTCGAAGCGCACGATGCGATCGACGGCATGCTCCAGGGCGACATCGTCGGTCTTGCCGATCACCCGGTCGACGATGGGAGACGTGTACCAGGAGCCGAACACGATGCCCACATTGCCCTTGGGCGGGAGGGCGCGCCAGAAGCGCCACATGTCGGGACGCTCCGCTTCTTCATCGGAGGGAGAACCGAAGGCCACGGTGCGGATATGGCGCGGGTCCATCCATTCATTCAACAGGTTCACCGTCTCGCCCTTGCCGGCTCCGTCGACGCCGCCAATCAGGATGAGCACCGGGAACTTGCCGTGCGCGGCAAGGTCGAACTGCGCATTGAGCAAGGCCTCGCGCAGCTGCGGCTCCTCGCGTGCATATTTGGCCTTGTCGACCTTGTGTCCCACCTCCGCGGATTCAAACATGCTGTTTCCCCCCCTTATTCGAATCTGGATTGGCGCTATGTCTGGCATCCGCATTCTTGACCAGTGCGGCGCCAGGCGCTTGCTGCAGTTCCGCGGCCAAACCCGGCGCCATCACGGGAGCGGCATTCAGTTCGGGGACGCGCACTGGCAGCTGCCTCTTCCAGAAGCGCAGCTGCGCGCTGAACACCTCCCATGCAGCGGGCAACACTTCCATGTGCCGCTGCTGCGTGGCGGCCAACCAGCCGCGCATGACCCCCATGGTGTTGTCATCGGGGCGCTGCGGCCGGCACAGCTCACCCAGCATCTGATCGGCGCCGGCCACATCGTTCAAGCTGCCCAGCACGTCCTGCAGTCTCGACAGCGCCTTGATGTATGCCTGCGTTCGACGCCCCGGAAACAAGGCGTTGAAGAACTCCGCTGCATAGCGAAGCTTCTTGGCGCTGATGCGGAATCGATGCAGTTCACCGCTGGAGAGTTCCATCATGCGTTGGCCCAGCTTGCGCAGGCGGCGGTGGCGCTTCTGCAGGATGCCGGCGGCAAACTGCAGCAAGGACTCATCGCCGGGTTCAATATTCGCATCCGCCGCGGGCAACAACTGTCCCATGCGCAACAGGCCCAGCGTATAGGCGGGCGCAAGCACAGACTGCCGTGCCGCCCGGTCGTGCATGCGGCGCAGGCGACCGGCCTTGCGTACCAGTGCAGCCAATCCCGCCTCCCCGGGCAATGCACGCGCCATAACACCCATGGTCTCTGAGCAGAACACATCCCAATCGCGCGCCGCGCCAAGCGCCTGTGCCAGGGAACGCAATTCCGACGCCGCCGTCGCCAGAGGATTGGCGTCCGTACGGCTACGGAATATTGCCAGCGCGGAGCGCAGGCGGCGTATGGCCACGCGCATCTGGTGCAGGTATTCATCGTTGCGCCCGGCCAGCAGGCCGGCTTCGTTGGCCAGCATCTGCGCCATGCAGTCGCCGACGATGGTCCGGAAGGCATCGCCACGGCGCATCGCCTTGTGCAGCGAAACCGGCAGGGCTTTGGCGGGCCGGCTGGGCGTTGGCAGCCACAAGGCATAGCCGCGCGCGGCCTTGCTCAGGTAGCCCAGCCGCACCGGCAGGTCTTCAGCCAGCGCCAGGCCCAATTCATAGAGTCGCGCGGCGTCTCCGCCTTCACCGCGCAATTCGATTTCCGCCTCGCTGATGGGAACGGTGCGCCTGGGCGTGCGCACT
>CAXNGL010000212.1:0-5804 GCA_964201515.1 Burkholderiales bacterium | reverse complement strand
GTACTCGGTCGTCCCCACCCCGTAACGGGGGTCGGTGTTGAGCAGGGCCGCGCGCTCGGAAGTCTCGCCGATTGCCTTCACGCGGCGCGCGACGCCGCGGGCGTAGGTGTCGAGCCAGCCGTCCATGAAGCGGCTCACGCCCAGGCGCCGGGCCAGCGACTCCTCGAGCGCCGCCTGCGCGAAGGGCTCCAGCGTGCCGGTGTTGTTCTCCGGGCCCCGCGCCGCAAAGGGCAGCCCCGCGGTGTGGAAGGAATGCAGGTCGAGCAGCACCTCGTGGGATGACAGCAGGGGGCACAACCAGTTGGCAATATGGTCCTCGAAATCCACCGGCTGGTCAGTCGGGCAGAGGTTGCGGTTGAGATTGCGGTCACCGGAACGCTGGGCGCGCTGGTGGGCCAGCGGATTGGTGATGGGAACCAGCGTCAGCGTGCCGCGCCGGATGACGATTCGCCCCGCGTCGATGTCGCCGCTCAGCCGCTCGATGGCCTGCTTCCCGCAGGTCTCGTTGCCGTGCACCGCGCCCAGGACGATCAGGCGCCTGCCTGGCTGTATCCCACCATAGGAAACGGCCTTGAACTGCAACCGCGACCATGCTTCATTCGATGCCATCGATGCCAGCTCCCGTGATCCCGCCGCTTCCGCCAGAGTACTGCCGGCGGCATTAAATATTATCAATTCAGATGTTAAATACCCGTTGCTCGGACATCAATGAGATGAATATGATCAACATTCCGTGACATCTCAGTGCACCCCTCTGCCATTACAGCACATAGCGCGCGAGATCTTCGCTGGCCGCCAGGTCCTTCAGGCGTTCATCGACGTAGGCCGCATCGACCACCAGTTGCTGCCCGCTGCGCTTGCCGGCGTCGTAGGAGATTTCTTCCAGCAGCTTCTCCATCACGGTGTACAGGCGCCTCGCGCCGATGTTCTCGGTCTTCTCGTTCACCGACCAGGCGATCTCGGCCATGCGCCGGATGCCGTCGGGGCGAAACTCCAGGCGCACGCCCTCGGTCGCCAGCAGCGCCGCATATTGCGTGGTCAGGCAGGCGTCGGTGGCGGTAAGGATGCGCTCGAAATCGGCCACGCTGAGCGGGTCGAGCTCGACGCGGATCGGGAAACGCCCTTGCATCTCGGGAATGAGGTCGGACGGCTTGGCCAGGTGAAAGGCACCGCTGGCAATGAAGAGAATGTGGTCCGTCTTCACCATGCCGTACTTGGTGCTCACGGTGGTTCCCTCCACCAGCGGCAGCAAATCGCGCTGCACGCCCTGACGCGACACGTCGGCGCCCGAGGTCTCCTGGCGCGAGGCAATCTTGTCGATCTCGTCGATGAAGACGATGCCGTTCTGCTCCACGCTGGCCAGCGCCACGGCGCGCAGGTCCTCATCGTTGACCAGCCGCGCCGCCTCCTCATCGGTGAGCTGCTTCATGGCATCGCGGATCTTCAGCTTGCGCAACTTCTTGCGGCCACCGCCCATGTTCTGGAACATGCCCTGGATTTGCTGCGTGAGTTCCTCCATGCCGGGTGGCGCCATGATTTCCATCTGCGCCTGCGGGGTCGCCACTTCGATCTCGATGTCGCGTTCGTCGAGCTCACCCTCGCGCAGCTTCTTGCGGAATTTCTGGCGCGCCGTGGATTCGGCTTCGCCGTCGCTGCGCGGCGCCAGGCCCGTGTCACGATCGCCAAAGGAACCTACGGAACGAACCGGCGGTATCAGCGCGTCGAGAACGCGATCCTCGGCGGCATCCTCGGCCCGCTGGCGAACCTTGCGCATGGCCGACTCGCGCGTCTGCTTGACGCTGATCTCGGCCAGGTCGCGAATGATGGTATCGACGTCACGCCCGACATAGCCCACCTCGGTGAATTTGGTGGCCTCCACCTTGATGAAGGGTGCATCGGCCAGCCGTGCAAGGCGGCGGGCGATTTCGGTCTTGCCCACGCCGGTGGGCCCGATCATGAGGATGTTCTTGGGCGTGATTTCCTGGCGCAGGGGTTCCGCCACCTGCTGGCGCCGCCAGCGGTTCCTCAGCGCGATGGCGACGGCGCGTTTGGCGCGGTCCTGCCCGACGATGTGCTTGTCGAGTTCGTGGACGATTTCCTGCGGAGTCATTTGCGTTATGGACGACATGGAAGACCTCGTGACAACAGGGGCGCCGACACCAAGCCTGGGGCGTGACCCGGCGTGACATCGGCAGCGTCGGAATCAGCCCAGCACCTCGATGGTGTGATGCTGGTTGGTGTAGATGCACAGGTCGGCGGCGATCGACAGCGCCTTCTTCACGATCTCCTGCGGTTCAAGCTCGGTATTGTCGAGCAGCGCCTTGGCGGCCGCCTGGGCGTACGGCCCGCCGGAGCCAATGGCAATCAGCCCGTACTCCGGCTCCAGCACGTCGCCCTGCCCGGTGATGATCAGCGACACGTCGCGATCCGCCACCGCCAGCATGGCCTCCAGCCGGCGCAGGATGCGGTCGCTGCGCCAGTCCTTGGCCAGTTCCACTGCGGAGCGCATCAGGTTGCCCTGGTGTTTTTCCAGCTTGGCCTCGAAGCGCTCGAAGAGGGTAAACGCGTCAGCCGTGCCGCCGGCAAATCCGGCCAGGATCTTGTCGTGATAGATGCGTCGCACCTTGCGCGCACTGGCCTTGACGATGATATTGCCGAGTGTGACTTGTCCGTCGCCGCCCAGCGCCACCTGGTTGCCGCGTCGGGCGGACAGGATGGTCGTGCCGTGAAATTGTTCCAATGCAGGCGTCCAATGGAAGGTGAAAAGGGAGGTCAATGGTACGGCAATCGGGGCCGAAAAAAGCGCTCCCCTCGCGGCGTGGTCCCGGCCTGGATGCTTCGCCAGGTCAGGGCGCGGCAGGGCTATTTCAAATGCGCCCCGCACGCTGCGATGTTGCCCACGCCCAAAGAGCGCCCGCGACTGCCATGGTGCAAACGATCATCGCCCCGGATGGAAAGTCGAACCACGCCGATGCCCACAGACCCGTGGCGTACCCGAGCCCTGCCACCCCATACGCCTTGGCGGTGCGCCGCGCAGCGGTGGAATGCGTGGCCAGCGCGGGAATGATCAAGGTCGCAAAAACCAGATACAGCCCGACCTGCTGGACCGATAGTGTCACCGCGCAGGCGAACAACAGGTAGAACCCGCTGCGGCCAAGCCGGTCACGAAATGCAAACCATATCGCGGTCATTGCGGCATAGGCGATGGCTTCGACGGCGAGCCGTTTCGGGTCCACCCACAGGATCTGACCGACAAGCAGGTCCTTCAGGTGCTCACCACCGTGCGGATTGCCGGCCAGCAGCAGCAACGCGACGCTGGCCGCCAGCACGAACACCACGCCGATGATGGCTTCCTGCACCTCTGGCCAGCAGCGCTCGGTCCAGGTGAGGAACACCGCGCCGGCGAGTGCCGCCGTCAATGCCGCGATCTGCACGGCGTACCCCTGCGGCTCCCACCCGAGCGCATCGGCGACGATGACACCCAGCCCGGCGATTTGCGCCACCGCCAGGTCGATGAACACGATACCGCGCGACAACACCTGCAGCCCGAGCGGCACCAGCGCCATGCTCACCAGCAATCCGGCTGCCAGTGCTGGCAGCAGGATACCCAGGCTGGCCGAATCGAAGTTCATTTGGATCCCTTGCCCTGTGCCGCGGCAAGCAGCCTGGCCAGCGTGTCATCGAACAGGCTGAACAGGTCCCGGGCGCCCACGGTGCCACCGACCGTGAACGGCAGCAGCACCGCCGGTACCCCGGAGCGTTGTGCGAGGAATCCCGCCGCCTTCGGATCGTTGTAGGCCGAATAGATGATGAATTTCGCCGGGTCCCTGCGCATCCCCTCCACCAATTCAGCCAGATGCGACGGCGTGGGCGGAACGCCGGGCTGCGGTTCCAGCGTACCGATCTCCCTTAGGCCCAGCCAAGCCTCCAGATAGCTCCAGGCCTTGTGGTGCACCACCACCGGGAGCCCCTTGAGCGGCGCCGCTTGCTTTTCCCAGCGTACGATTGCCGCCTGCCAGCGCTCCAGGAAGGCCTTGCCGCGGGAACGATAGAACTCGGCGTTGGGGGCATCGACTTGCGCCAGCCGCGCGATCAGAGCTTCGGCAACCCTGGCAAGGTTGTGCGGATCGGTCTGGATATGCGGGTTGCCGCCGGGATGGATGTCGCCCATGGCACGGTCGAGCACCTTTGGGATCTCCAGTCGCGCCACGTATTGCGCCGCCTCGAAGTTGCCCGGTCGGCCGGCCTGGACCCGCGCGTTGCCGGACTGCGTCAGGAGGATCGGCAGCCAGCCGATCTCCAGTTCCGATCCGGTGCAGACTACTAAGTCGGCGTTGCGCACGCGCGCAATGAGGCTGGGGCGCGCCTCGATGCGGTGCGGGTCCTGCAGCGCAGTGGTGGCGGAAACGGCATTCACCCTGTCGCCACCCAGTTCCTGGGCCAGTGCAGCCCACTCCGGCTCGCAGGCGAATACGTTGAGCGCCGCCGCTGCCGGCTGCACCCCAAGCAAGGTGAACAGCAAAGCAGATAGTTTGATGATGAATTTCATGGTCGGCCTCTCAGAACTTATGGCCGCCGTGCGCGCCCATGCTGATGATGTATTGCAGGAAGAACTGATTGTCCGCGATCCCCGAGCGCGCCCGGTCGCGGGCGAACTGCAGCCTCACGCGACTGAATTCGCTGGCACTCCAGTCGAACATCAGCGTGTTGCGCGTCGGCTTGTAGCTGGCGAGTATCGGAAAGTCCGCGGCTGTGAGCGCTCCGCTCGCCACGAGGCCAATGCCGGTATTGCCGGCGTCGAGCCGGTCATATCGATAACCAACACGCCATTCCGGTGCGAACTGGTAGACACCCTGCAGGTACCAACCGGATTGTTTCGACAGGTATGAACCGGATTGCGTACCCAGGGATGCCGCCGCCGTGTCATAGGTCAGTTGCCCGTCTTCGGTACGACGGAAGTATTCGCCCTGCAGCTTGAAGCTGGCACCCGACGCATTGCCGTTGGGCGACCACTTGAACACGCCGTCCAGCACCCACAGCCGGCTCGCGGCACCGATGGTGTTAGTCACCCCGGTACCCGTGGAATCGACATCGTTGAACGCTCGGTCGTGCACCCGGGTGCGCAAGTGGGAGAGCCCCACCCGCCATGCAGCACCCGTCCCCCAATCACCGCCCAGGTGGGCGAACAGATTGGCCGAACCGAAGCCGTTCTTCATGCGCCCGCCATCCGGCCCGCCCGGAAACTTGCGGCCACGCCCGAACTCCAATCCGACATCGGCGTAGAGCTCGGTGGGGGCGACCCACTTGATCTGGAAGCCGTCTTCAGCCAGCTGGTTGCCGAGGAACACCTTGTTCGCCAGCGGCATGTCGGTGAAGTCCCATGCGTGCGCGTGGATCTCGTTCTGATAGCCCACGCTGGAGAAGAAACGACCCGCCTTGAGCGTGAGGCCGTTGGAGAGGCCCAGTGTCTGGATGTGTGCCTCCTCCACGCTGACGGAATCCTCGGGCGCCAGCGCGGCAACGAGCGTGCCGCGGAAGTGGCGGTCGATGTTGGCCGAAAAAGCGATCTCGGATTCACCCAGGCTGAGGCCGCGATTGGGCGGCGCGACCTCTCCCATGGTCGGCGCAAACCCGTTGATACGGTAATTGGCGGGGTTCTGCGACAGGTTGCCGTAGACGCCGTTGAGGATAGCCGAGATGCCGGGGTTGAATGCACCCGCGCCGGCGGTGCGGCTGCCCGCCTGCACCGCAGCCTGTTCGGCCGTTGTTTGCGCGGCAGTCGCGGAAGACTTGGCCTGACCAGC
>CAXNGL010000211.1:0-5831 GCA_964201515.1 Burkholderiales bacterium | reverse complement strand
GCGATTCGATCGCGCCCAGGATCGCGATGGTCAGTGTCGGCCCGACCAGGTTGCGCGCCGACTGCCAGTGCAGTTCGGGGAGCGCGAACGCGGGCAGGGTCTGCGGGATGCCGCCGAAACGCGAACCGATGGTTTCGACCGGCAGGTGGAAGGCGATGGCTGCGATGGTGGCCAGCACCAGCGCAACCACGGTGGCAGGCAGGCGGCTGAACAGTGCCGCGCGCCCGCTCGGGGCGAAACCGTCGCCACGAGGGGTCATGCCGGTGACTCGCGGCCACACGATGATGATGGCGAGGCAGGCCGCCGCCAGCGCCAGCGCCGACACATTGACCGTCGACAGGCTGCGCGCGATGACCGCGACCTGGGAGAAGAAATCCGCCGGCATGACGGCACTCTTCAGGCCGAGAAAATCCTTCAACTGGGAGACGCCGATCAGTACCGCGATGCCGTTGGTGAAGCCGATGACGATGCCGATGGGTATGTAGCGCACCAGCGATCCGACGCCGGTAATGCCCATCGCGAACAGCAGGATGCCCGCCATCATGGTGGCGATCAGCAGGTTGGCCAGGCCGTACTGCTGGATGATGCCGTAGATGATGACTACGAAGGCGCCGGCCGGGCCGCCGATCTGCACGCGCGAGCCGCCGAGGGCCGAGATGATGAATCCGGCGATGATGGCAGTGAAGATGCCGCTTTCGGGCTTGACTCCGCTGGCGATGGCGAAGGCCATGGCGAGGGGCAATGCGACGAGCCCAACGGTGATGCCGGCGCCGAGGTCGGCGGTGAACTTGCGGCCGCTGTAGGCCTTCAGGGCGTCGAGAAGGCGCGGGCGGAATGAATGCGGGAATGAGGCCATGCTGTCTCCGTAAGTCGTGGGCGGGAATGCCGCATTGGAACGCGACTGACGGAGGGCGGGCCCGAATGGTGCAGCCGGGCGATGAATTGGCGGCGACGCGACAGCGGGCAGGGCCGCTGCCAGTGTGCGCCGGTGGTGCGATGCCCGATCATGCGGGAATGATACGCCTCGTGAAGGCGGGCCGAGCGCCGCGCTACTTCACCCGCATGCCTGGCTCGGCACCGGCATCGGGAGAGAGGAGGTGCAGGCCGGGGGATTCCCCGGATGCGGCCAGGACCATGCCCTCGGACAGGCCGAACCGCATCTTGCGCGGCGCGAGGTTGGCGACGATGACCGTAAGGCGGCCTTCCAGCTTGGACGGGTCGTAGGCCGACTTGATGCCGGCGAATACCTGGCGCGTGCCGAGCGGGCCGACGTCGAGGGTGAGCTTCAGGAGTTTGTCTGCACCTTCGACGTGCTCGGCCTTGACGATGCGTGCGATGCGCAGGTCGACCTTCGAGAAATCGTCGATGGAGATGGTGGCGTTGTCGGTGGGCGTGTGCGCGGTCGCGATGCCGGATTTGGCCGGGGTTGTGGGGTGGGGAGTGGAGGCGGTCACTTGGGCGGGTTTTTTCTCGCTTTCGAACAGGGCGTCGAGCTGCTTGGGGTCGACGCGGGTCATGAGATGCTCGTAGGTGCCGATCTTGTCGATCCTGTTTGGACGCGCACTGATATCCGACCAAACGAGATTGGGCGTGTTCATGAACAATTCGGCTTGCAACGCCAGTTTCGGGAGAACCGGTTTCAGCATGACGGTCATCTTGAAAAATGCATTCATGCAGTGACTGACAACTTTGTGCAACCGTTCACGCGATGCGGGATCCTTGGCCAGTGCCCATGGTTTCTCGGCGTCGAAGTACTCATTGACTGAGTCGGCGTAGGACATGATGAGCCGGAGAGCCTTGCCAAACTCCCGGCCCTCGTATGCCTGTGCGACCTCTTCCTCGACGTTGATCGATCCAACAACGTCCACATCGGATTGCGTGAGGTTGGACTCCGGTACGCTGAGTATTCCGTCGAAATGCTTGGTCAAAAAGCTTGCCGCCCTGCTGGCGATGTTGATGTACTTTCCCACCAGATCGCTGTTCACCCGCGCAACAAAGTCATCCGGGTTGAAATCGACATCCTCCACGTTGGCATTCAGCTTGGCGGCGATGTAATAGCGCAGCCATTCCGGATTCATGCCGATGTCGAGATAGCGCAGCGGCGAGATGCCGGTGCCGCGGCTCTTGGACATCTTTTCGCCCGATACGGTGATGAAGCCGTGCACATGCACGTTGTCCGGCACCTTGTAGCCGGCGAATTTCAGCATGGCCGGCCAGAACAGGGTGTGGAAGTAGATGATGTCCTTGCCGATGAAGTGGATCTGCTCGCTGCGCGGATCGGCGAGGAAGGCGTCGAAGTCGATGTCTTTCTTGGCGCAGTAGTTCTTGAAGCTGGCGAGGTAGCCCACCGGCGCGTCCAGCCAGACATAGAAGTACTTGCCCGGCGCATCCGGGATGGGGATGCCGAAGTAGGGTTCGTCGCGCGAGATGTCCCAGTCGCCCAGCGCCTTCTCGCCTTCGCCGTCCAGCCACTCCTTGGCCTTGTTGGCCACCTGCGACTGCAGGCGGTCGCCGATCCATTCGCGCAGGAAGCGAACGCAGCGCGGGTCGGACAGCTTGAAGAAGAAGTGATCGGAGGTCTTCAACACCGGTGCGGCGCCCGACAGCGTCGAATACGGGTTCTTCAGGTCGGTGGGCTGGTAGACCGAGCTGCAGTTCTCGCAGGCATCGCCATATTGGTCCTTGGCGCCGCAGTTGGGGCACTCGCCCTTGATATAACGATCGGCGAGGAACATTCCCTTCACCGGATCGTAGAACTGCTCGACCGGTTTGGAATAAATGAATCCCGCAGCTTTCAGTTTTCGGTAAATGTCCTGCGACAGCTCGACGTTTTCCGGCGAATCGGTGGAATGCCAGTTGTCGAAGGAGATGTGGAAGCCCTGCAGATATTTCGGGCGCTCGGCGGCAATGCGTGCCACCAGTTGCTGCGGCGTGATGCCCTCGGCCTCGGCCTTGAGCATGATGGGCGCGCCATGCGCGTCGTCGGCACCGACGAAATGCACTTCATGGCCCTGCATGCGCTGGAAGCGTACCCAGATGTCGGCCTGGATGTACTCCATGATGTGGCCTACGTGGAAGGAACCGTTGGCGTAGGGCAGCGCAGTGGTGACGAACAGCCTGCGTGGCGTGGAAACCTGTGTAGGGAGAATGGGCATAAGCCCTTAATTTTACCGCCCTTATCAGGCGGCAGGGACACCTTCATTGGTAGAATGGCCGCTCTTTGAGCGCCGGTTCCGGCGTTCCCGAATGGCGTTTGGAGCTTCCATGGCAGTGACAGTCGAGCAGGTCGAGACGGCGATCAAGGCCGTCATCGACACGAATACCGGCAAGGACCTTGTTTCCAGCAAATCGGCACGCAACATCCGTGTCGATGGTGGCAGCGTGTCGCTGGACGTTGAACTCGGTTATCCGGCGAAGACGCAGCTTGAGCCGATGCGACTGCGCGTTGAGCAGGCGCTTGGGGCCGTTCCTGGGGTGACGGCGGTCAAGGTCAATGTGACCAGCCGCGTCGTGCCGCATGGCGTGCAAAGCGGCGTGAAGTTGATCCCGGGGGTGAAGAACATCATCGCAGTGGCTTCGGGCAAGGGGGGCGTGGGCAAGTCCACGACCGCAGTGAACCTGGCGCTGGCGCTGGCCGCCGAGGGCGCGCAGGTCGGCATCCTGGATGCAGACATCTACGGGCCGTCGCAGCCGCTGATGCTGGGCATCACCGGGCGCCCCGAATCGAAGGACGGCAAGAGCTTCGAGCCGATGATGGGCCACGGCCTGCAGGCCAATTCCATAGGCTTCCTGATCGCACCGGACCAGCCGATGGTGTGGCGCGGTCCCATGGTGACCTCGGCACTGGAACAACTGCTGCGCGACACGCGCTGGCGCGACCTCGACTATCTCATCGTGGACATGCCGCCGGGCACCGGCGACATCCAGTTGACACTGGCGCAGAAAGTGCCGGTCACCGGTGTGGTCATCGTCACCACGCCGCAGGACGTGGCGCTGATGGATGCCACCAAGGGCATGAAGATGTTCGAGAAGGTCGGCATCCCCATCCTCGGAATCGTCGAGAACATGAGCATCCACACCTGCACGAAGTGCGGCCATGAGGAGCATATTTTCGGCGAGGGCGGCGCGGAGCGCATGGGCAAGGCCAACGGCGCCGAGGTGCTTGGCCACCTGCCGCTGGACATCACCATTCGCGAGCAGACCGATGCCGGCAGGCCGCCGGTGGTCGCCGACCCGGACGGGCGCGCTGCGGAACTCTACCGGGCGATCGCGCGGCGCGTGGCGGTGCGAATCGCCGAGCTGCAGAAGGACGGCACCTCGAAGTTCCCCAATATCGTGATCCAGAACACCTGATCAAAACCCCGGCATGAGAAGAGAACCATGAGCATCAAGAGCGAACCATGAGCATAAAAAGCGACAGCTGGATCCGCCGCATGGCGGCGGCGACCAACATGATCGATCCGTTCGAGCCGGGGCAGGTCAAGGAGGTGAAAGGCCAGCGCATCGTGTCCTATGGCACCTCCAGCTACGGCTACGACCTGCGCTGCTCGAACGAATTCAAGATCTTCACCAACATCAATTCGACCATCGTCGACCCGAAGAACTTCGACGAAAAATCCTTCGTCGATTTCAAGGGCGAGGTGTGCATCATCCCGCCCAATTCATTTGCGCTGGCGCGCACGGTCGAATACTTCCGCATCCCGCGCAACGTGCTGGTGGTGTGTCTGGGCAAGAGTACCTATGCGCGCTGCGGCATCATCGTCAATGTCACGCCGCTGGAGCCCGAATGGGAGGGCCACGTCACGCTGGAGTTCTCCAACACCACGCCGCTACCCGCCAAGATTTACGCCAACGAAGGCGTGGCACAGGTGCTGTTCTTCGAATCCGACGAAGTCTGCGAAACCTCGTACAAGGATCGGGGCGGCAAGTACCAGGGACAGAAGGGCGTGACACTGCCGAAGATATAGAGCAAGCGAGGATGCCGACGACAAACGCTCTCCTGCGGCGCTTTGCGCTATAGTTTTCCTGCAGGTCCACCACCTTGGGAGACGAATCATGGAAATCTGGATATTCCTCGCTATTCTGGTAGTGCTGGCGTTCTGGGCCATGTCGATCTACAACGGCCTGGTGGCGACGCGAAACCATTTCAAGAATGCGTTCGCACAGATCGACGTGCAGTTGAAGCGCCGCTACGACCTGATTCCCAACCTGGTGGAAACTGCCAAGGGCTACATGGCACACGAGCGTGGCACGCTCGAAGCGGTGATCAAGGCGAGAAACCAGGCGGTGATGGCTGCGCAAACGGCCAGCGGCAGTCCTGGCGATCCGGCCGCCATGATGGCGCTGGGGCAGGCCGATAGTGCGCTGACCGGCGTGCTGGGAAAAATGTTCGCATTGTCGGAGGCTTATCCCGATCTCAAGGCCAACCAGAACATGCTGGCGTTGCAGGAGGAACTGACCAGCACCGAAAACAAGGTTTCGTATGCGCGCCAGGGTTACAACGACTCGGTGATGGCGTACAACACCCGGCGCGAATCCTTCCCCGATGCCATTTTTGCCGGCATGTTCGGTTTTCTCGCGGCAGAACTGCTGCAGGCGACCGAGTCGGCCGAAGAACGCAAGGCGCCGCAGGTCAAGTTCTAGCCATTTCATCTGCTCCCGTGATGAAAATCCGGAAGCCATGAACTTCTTCCAGCATCAGGAGTCGGCCCGCAAACGCACCCGCATCATGGTGGTGCTTTACCTGCTGGCGGTCATGGCGGTCATCTTGGCGGTCGATCTTGTCATCGCGGTTGCCTGGGCGTCGATGCAATTGGAAGCAGTTGACTCCG
>CAXNGL010000210.1:0-5840 GCA_964201515.1 Burkholderiales bacterium | reverse complement strand
AGTCGGTTTATTCTTGGTCCCGGATTTCGGCGCTTAAGTAAGTGCCATTCCAACCACAGGAGCTGCCCATGAGTTATGTCGTCATCGTTCACCTGCACGCCAAGCCCGGCCAGGACAAGAAAATGGTCGAGATCCTGTCCGCCAACATGATTGCCACCCACAAGGAGCCGGGGCTGCGCAAGTTCGCGCTGCACCGCGACCTGAGCGATCCGCTGCACTACATGGTGGTGGAGGTGTATGACAGCCGCGCCGATTACGATTATCACCACGCGCAACCGCACTACGCGGTGTGCATGGCGGCGCTGCCCGCGACGCTCGAAGGAAGCCACCAGTCGACACACGTCGAGCCGTTGAACATAGGCGACCTGAAAAAGGGCCTGCTGTAGTCAGGTGAATGGGAGATCGACATGATTCAACGCATCGGTGTGGCCCCGCGTCGGCAGGGCCTGGACATTGCCGAGTTCCAGAAGCACTGGGGTTCCGAGCACGGGGACGTGGTCACCAAGTTGGTCGGCGTGCGACGCTATTGGCAAAACCATGCGCTGCTGCGCGACGGGGAGCCCTTGCTGCCCTGGCCCGGGTTCGATGCCTGTTCGGAGATCGAGTTCGACAGCATGCTGGCCATGGACGCAGCGTTCTCGAGCCCGGCCTACCAGGAGGGCGTCAAGAAGGACGAGGAGTTCCTCGTCGACAAGCATATCGGCGGGCTGATGCTGGCCGAGCGCGTACATGTGGCCGGACACATCGACATGAAAGGTGTGCGCTTGCTCACCTTCATGCGCTGTGCGCCGCAACGCACCGTGGCGGCGCTGCATGCCGCACTGCGCGCGCAACCCAAGGCCTCGACGGCCATGGCGCGCGAGTTGTTCCTTGCGCTTGACGACAAGGCGGCGGCGCAGCGGGTCAGCATCTTCGATGCCATCGACGTGCAGTGGTTCGATACGCCGGACAAGGCCGAGCGCTACATGGTCTCGGCCGAGGCGCGCGAACTGCGCCATCAGTTTGCCGATCTGGTGCGCGGCACGGAGCGGCTTATCGCGCGGATTCGCGTCATCGTCTGAGGCGCTCGGCTTGCATGCTCGCCTGGCACGGGGGCTTTGATCGCAGGGCGTAACTTGCAAGCAGGCGATTGGTATTCTGTATGCAGAATAAATTCCGTTTAGAAATGGTCGAAAGTGATACACTTTCTCGCTCCGGATTATCTAAATTACTATTTATAAATCAATTAATTAATCTAAAAATCCGGACAAAATAATAATTCTGATATCAGAATTATATTACGTATGTTTTTGCTGTCGAAATTACGTTCATAGTCTAGAATCCAGTGCACTTTGCAGGTGACGCATTGCGCGTCCCTGACTGACTGAGGAGAGTCTCGTGAGCGACCGGATCTACAAGGAACAGGTACTGGAAGCCTGTCATGGCATGGCCGCGTACGGCCTTGGTTCCGGGATCGGCGGCCACGTGTCGGTGCGTATTCCTGGCCAGGACCGCTATTACTCGAATGCGTTTGACAAGTGCTTCGAGGAAATGCGTATGGACGACATCCTGCTGCTCGATTTCCAGGGCAATGTGCTGGAGTCGGGGCGCTCGGTCAGTCAGGGGCTGACATTCCATCACGGCATCTACATGCAGCGCCCGGATGTCGGCGCGATCGTGCATTCGCACGGCTTCTGGATGACCGCGCAAGCGGCGCTCGGGCGGCCGCCGCGCATGTTCAACAATCTCAACACCTTCTTTTACGAGCGCACCTGTATCAGCCCGAATGATGATTTCGCGGCCATCGGCCCGGCACTGCGGCCGGCGGACATGGCCATCATCATTCCGTGGCATGGTGCGATTACGGTCGGCAAGGATATCGGCGAAGCGGCGGCGCTGCATGTGGCGCTGGATTACGCGGCCCGCCTGGATGTGACATTGCCGGCCGACGCGCCGGTGATGCCCAAGGACATGTGCTACGAGATGCGGGCGCTGGTGGAGAGCACGGGCTATCTCGCGCTGACCTGGGAACTGGTGCGCCGCAAGGGGCGCGATGCCTTCGATGGGCAGCGCGTGGTGCCGCGACTGGCGGCTTGAGATGTGCGCGCCCCGTCGGCGCAATATTCAATCCAAATCCGGTTGGGAGAGCAGACATGGCTGAGCAGGCAACAACGGCGGGTCGGCAGGGGGTGAAGTTTGAGTCTCACCCGCTGTCCTGGGCTTCGGGCAGCGAAGTGCGCGGGATCGACCTGACGCGGCCGCAGGACCTCACGGACGCCGATGTCGATGCCCTGATGAAGCTGCTGGGCGAGCGCGGTATCCTGCTGTTTCGCGGGCAGAAGATCAGCCACGCGCAGCATGTGGAGTTCACCAGGCGATTTGGGCCGCTGGCGAAGACCGGCCTGCTGAGCCGGTATGCACCGGCGGGCTATCCCGATCTGTTCACCGTGACCAACATGAAGGTGGATGGCGTCCGCTCGGAGACGTGGAATGCCGCGCGCCAGTGGCACAGTGACCAGTCCTTCCTGCCGGTGCCAGCACGCGCCTGCCTGTTGCGATGCGAACTGGCCCCCAAGTTGGGCGGCAACACCCTGTTCGCCAACATGTACCAGGCCTACAACGGTCTGTCGGATGGGCTGAAAAAGACGCTGGAAGGCATGTCGGCATTCCATTGCGTGTTCAACACCCGCGCCACGGTGCTCGACGGGCGCAAGGAATTCACCGCCGAGGAAAAGGCGATGGCCGGCGGGGCGGTGCATCCGGTCATCCGCACGCATCCGCTGACGGGAAAGAAGTATCTTTTTGTCAACGAGCAGGACGTCGATCATTTCGATGGGTGGACCATCAAGGAGAGCGCGCCGCTACTCGATTACCTTTACGCCCATTTGTCGCAGCCGGCCTATTGCTTCCGCCACCAATGGCAGCCCGGTGACATCATCATGTGGGACAACCAGACCATGCAGCACAATGCGCTGGCAGACTACGACCTCGACAACCTCGATGCGCCGGAGAACCACCGGCTGATGTACCGCTCGACGCTCGCCTGATCGGCGCATCACCAATCAAAAGGCCACCTGTCGGTGGCCTTTTTTTCAGCGCGGCTATTTGCGAACTGCCTTCAGCCGCTCGCGCCAGTCCTTGGGCAGGTTGACCTTGCGCGCCACGGGCGGCCCCTGCTCGTGGTTATTGATATAGATGCGCGACTGGTTGCGACCCGGATCTCCAGCCACCACGATATTCGTCCATTCCTCCTTCAGCAGCATCGGCACCATGCGCTTCGGGTCGTCGGACTCGGCATACAGGGCGGGAGCCGATCCACGCTTGACGATGTCGGCAAGCGGAAACTCCTGTCCGGCCACCGCCAGCGGATAGTGTTCCAGCCAGCGCGCACTGATCTTGGTGTTCTGAAACAGGTGGCGGCGTATTTCCTTCTTGCCCCAGCCCAGGTCAGCGAAGCCGCGCGCAACTGCCGGGCTCATCTGGATCAGCGGATGCCAGTGCGAATACCACAGCGCGGTGAAATTCCATGGGCCCGCGGTGCCGCCCATGTAGCGCACCAGCGGCCGCGCCAGCGTTTCCGGATCGGTGCCGCCGCTGTAGACCGGGGCGCTGATGGCGAGCACGCTCTGCACCATCACCACGTTGTCTTCCTTCTTGAACCCGAGATCCACGCGCACCGGGTCCCAGCCGAGATCATTGATGGCTCCTTCGTTCTCGCCCATGGCCACGTTGAAGGTATAGCTGATGCTCCCCTTGTCCGTGGTGCCCGGCCGGAACCCTGCAACGTTACGCATGAACATGCGCAGGAAGCGCCCGATCGAGGCGTTGGCACGCCGTCCGACTTTCATGTTGCCCACTTCGGTATTGAATTCGAGCGCATCCACCAACTCGCCGCTGACAACGACCAGTGGCTCCCAGCCCGGAGTGGCCCCTGCATCGGCCATGCGGAATTCCGGGTCGACGATGGCGTCCGCGATGGCCAGCAGTATCGGCATGTACTCGGCCCGGCAGCCGGCCATCACGCCGTTCACCGCCACCGACCACACCGTCGCCTCGCGAAACTCCGGCGGCATCACCCCGATCACTTCCCCGGGGTCGCGGTCCGTCCAGGCAAGGAATGCATCAACCCGGCCCTGCGTCGGCGGCACCACCGGCAGGCCGTCCGACCACTCGCGCGCATCGAAATGCTCCTGCACCTCGTCCAGCGTGCCACTGAAGACGATATCGCGCACACCGGGCTCGGCCGCCTCGGCCGCCGATGCCGTGGTGTTCTCCGACAGTGACTTCACCACCGAGGGCACCACCGCATTCCACACCTTGTCGGCCAGCACGTCGGCCGAGTCCATCGGGATCACCCCGGGATACTCGGCAATGCTGATGTCGGGCACGCCCATGGCGCGCGCTGTGGCACGGGCCTGCTTCATGAACCCGGTGGACACGATGGCCACACCGGGGATGCCGTTCTCTTCCGCGATCTTGGTGGCCCGCAACACGGCGGGCGTGCAACTGCCTCAGGCCCCGACGCCGACGACGACGGCATCCAGCTTTTCCGCCTTGAGCTTTCCCGGCAGCGCCGCCAGCATCTCGCGCTCATCGTGGCCGTGCGCATTGCCGAAGGCCGTGTAGGGCACGAATTCGCTGCCCGGGTACTTCTCGGCCAGGCCCGCCTGGATCAGCGGGAACATGTGGTCGCCGCGGAACACGTAGTCCCAGATGAAGCCGATGCGCTTGGCCTTGGTGTCGGCAAAGCGCGCATTCATCGCCACGCCCACCTCCGTCGAGCGCGCCAGCGGCCACAGCACGTCATAGCGATCGTCACTCATCTCGTACCCCCTTCTTGCGTCATGTACTCGGAAAGACCCACTTGGAACCCGTTACAAAATGAATTTTGCAACGGTCTGATTCAGGCGAGTATGAGGGAATGTGTCCCCTCATACTGAACTCTCATTCAAGCCGGCCCAGGTTACGGTCGCGAAGAATCGTGCCGCTGTCGGTTCGCTCCGGTTCCCGCTCGTATCCAAACTCCACCAGCTCCACCAGATCGAAACGGAATTTCTGCGCAGCCGAGAGCTGCCGCACGCGCTCCAGCAATTGCCTGCGGTCCAGGCCCTGCCGACGCGGCAGCGCCAGCAGGATCTTGTTGCCGGCCCCCTTCACGTCGAGCACCGTGAAATCATCGAAGGTTTCGCGGTAGGTCCGCAGCATGGAGTTGTACAGCCGATTGGAATAAGGTCCCCAGACATTGCCGACCACGACGCCACCGGGCAGCGTGGCGGCGCGCACAGCGCGCAGGAACTCCACGGTGGTCAGCCGCTCGGGGACACTGTCGCTGCCGAAGGCATCCAGAAAGATGATGTCATAGGGATGTCGAACCGCTTCGATGAACGCCCGCCCGTCGGCAAGATGCACGCGCATCCGATCGTCTTCGCGAAACTCGAAAAACCGCTTCGCCACATTGATCACCTCGGGATCGATGTCCACCACATCGATCTGTGCCCCCGGGTAAAGGCGGCGCAGGAATGAAGGCAGGGTGCCTCCCCCCAAACCGACAATCAGCACGCGCTCGACGCGCCCGGAAAGCGCCAGGCCAGCCATGGCCACCCTCGCATAGGGCAATTCCAGATGCTCGGGGTCCCCGGGCTTGACCACCGATTGGCGCGCCCCGTCGCGACCAAAATGCAGGGTGCGAAAGCCGGCCTCGTCCTCCTTGACCGTCACGCGGCCAAACAGGGAGTCCTTCTCGTACAGGATACCCGCCGCGGGCGCATTGAACGATGCGCAGCCGACTGCGCTCGACACCACAAGAATGATGGCCCAAAGCAATCCCCAACGACGCATTTCTTCCCTGCCTCCCGGTTGAT
>CAXNGL010000209.1:0-5863 GCA_964201515.1 Burkholderiales bacterium | reverse complement strand
CCGGTCCGATGGCGTTGATGGCGAATGCCTTGGCCATATGTCCGGCATCCAGTTGATGCCAGCTCTTCTCCGGCATCATGCCCCCACCATGCAGAAACCCGGTGGCGTCGATCACCAGCCGCATCGGCGCCGCGATACGAGCCACCGCGTGGGCGGCATCGGCAATGCTTGACTCGGAGAGCAGGTCCAGCATCGGAACCCCGTGGCGCGACAGCCCGACCACGCTGTCAAAGCGCCCGTCTGTTTGCAGTGCCTGAAGAAGGGCGCCGCCGATCGTCCCCGCAGCACCAATCACCACCGCGCATCCTTCTGAAGGAAGGGTCATCGCGTGGTGCCCGGGGATCAAGGACGCTGCTTTGTACGCCGGCTCGCATTCATCCTGCGGAACTCCAGCGCCGTCAGCGCCAGGCCCACCAACGTCAAGGAAAAGCAGACGATGCCGGCGTAGAGAATGGTGGGGTCACTCATGGCGTTCTCCCTTAAGCCCCAGCAGCTTGAAATAGATACCAAAACAGAGGATGGAGGGCACCCAGGTGGCGGTAAACAATCCCTCGTCCTTCTGTCCGTTGAACCACAGGTAGGCCGAGACGGCGAACGACACCATCACGCCCAGCAGAATGCATACGTCTGACAGCTTGAACATGGCCATCTTCCTTTCAAAAGTTAACAGCGTTTGAGAACACGATTTCGCTCCTACACGTCCCACCATGCCCATGCGGCAATTCCGAGGCTGGCCACCGTGGCTCCAGCATGTGAGCGCAGAGGCGACTCGCCAGGAAACTGCAGGACAAATGGCAGGACTTCGAGAATCCCCAGCGGTAGCCACAGGATCTGCAGCACCGCCATCACCAAGAACAACACGCCTATGGCACGCCTTGTATTGCCGCGCTTGTTGCTCATGGCGACCATAGAACACGCACTGCTGACCGCGAGTTCCATCTCACGATGCCGACGCGAATGCGCAGGATTCGAACCAACCAGTCATACACTCTCCCTTCTTTCGAGGATCAACGCCGTACATCAAGTGATTCGACAGGCACTGATCATTACGTTATTTTGTTTAGCTTATGACTCGGATGTTGGGATATAAGTTCGCGATAATCTGTTTTGTCACGCTATATTTAGAATATTACGAGTCAATAACGATTCAATTTAGCTAGAATCGACGGATTGCAATTTGCGGAGTAACTCGATCATGAGCCAACGCCCTGAGCACAACGGTGCAACAGGTATCTATCGCAGCGGGGTCGCCGCGCGTTTGACCGGCATACCCGTGGACACGCTGCGCGTCTGGGAGCGCCGCTATGCCCTTATCGAACCTCGCCTGAGCAGCGGACGGCAACGCCTCTACTCCACCGATGACATCCAGCGGCTCGCGCTGATCAAGCAACTGGTCGACGCGGGGCACGCGATAGGCACCCTGGCACCCTTGGGCAACGAGACGCTCGCCGGCATGCGCGACACCGCGCGGGCGATGCGCGCGCCTGGGGGTGCGGTGGTGGCACACGGTGTCGCCGACAATAGGCGTGCAGCCCGCATCATGCTGGTCGGGCCGCTGCTCATTGCCGAGCGGGTCGAAAAGGCACTGTCTGCAGACTGGCTAAGAATCGTCGGCAGATGCGCTGATCCCTACACGGCAACGACGACCCTGACGAACATCGGCGCCGATCTCGTGATCATCGAATTGCCGACTCTGGGACCCGGGGAGCCGGCGTTGGTGGACGCGATCAAGGCGGCCTGCGGAGCCACCAGTGCCCTCGTGCTGTACCGCTACGCTCCAAGTTCAGTCATTCGATCCATGAGTAATGCCGGGCATACTGTGCTGCGCGCCACGGCCGATGCCCACGAGATCGAGGCCATCTGCCTCAGCCTCCTGCGCCGTCCGACTCGCGTCGCTGATCAGTTCCTATCCAACGCCGCCCGGTCCGACCCACCGCTGCCGCGCTTTGACGGGCCCGCACTTGCCAGCCTGTTGGACCTGTCCGGCATGGTCGCCTGCGAGTGTCCGCGCCACCTGGTTGACCTGGTGATGAATCTGGGAAGTTTCGAGCGATACAGCGCCGAATGCGCCAGCCGCAGCCCGGAGGATGCCGCCCTGCATCGTGACCTGCAACGCATTTCCGGACTGGCACGCTCGCTAATGGAGGATGCGTTGCAGCGCGTAGCCGTCGCCGAAGGCTTCGCGTTGCCCGGCGCTGCTCGTGATCGGTGAATTGCGCGTGCCATAGGTTCCCCCGAAATGCTCGGATATGCCTATGTCGGCGATACAGTCAACACCGCCAGCCGCATCGAGGGGCTGACCCGCCCCCTGGAGCGCCCGCTCCTCGTATCAGGAACCACGTTCGAGCGCGCCGGCGGAACCAGCGCTTTCATTGCAGAAGCCATGCCGGCGATGGAGCTACGCGGCAAGCGGGAACGCCAGCTCATCTGGGCCGTTACAGCCCTGCGCGAGTAGGGGCTGTCTTTGGTCGGCGCGGTTAATGGCATGCGGCTGTGCCGCGCATCCAATTCCGGACACCTGCGCTGTCCTTTCGACGCCACCGATTGACAGGAATGGCCGCGTTCTTCCGGGCTATGCGCACACCGTGTCGCCGAGGGGACCCCGGCATGCGAATCTAGGCGGGAATGCATGGTCCCATCTCGCGGCCGAGACTACTTCTGGCGCGCCTTGCGTGCGTTGTACTTCGCATCGCGCGCGGCCTTTTGCGCCTTTTCGCGCGCAGCATCGGCCTCGGCCTTGGCAATGCGTTCGGCTTCCTTGCGCGCCTTTTCTTCCGCAGCTGCGCGCTCCTGCCTGGCCTTTTCGGCCGCGCGTTCCGCCTCCCTCTGCTGGGCTTCGAGCCGGTTCGCGATCTTGCGCGCGGCCAGGCGCTCCTGGCGCACTTTTTCGGCTTCGACGCGCGCGGCCTGCCGCTCGGCCGACTGCGCTGCATTGGCTGACGCGGTGGCCCGTATCTTTTCCATCTGGACTTGCTTCGCCTTGGCTGCCGTCTGCAGGCGCTCCGCGAAGCTGGGGACTTTACTGGACATGGATGAAATCTTTCATTTCAAGTTGGCGTCTCGGTGACCGATATTGCCACGTTAATGTGCCCGCGGTCACGCCAGCGGCGCGTAAGCCCGGGATTCGATGCTGCGAAGCTCGTCGAAGCGCCGGCGCAGCTCGGCACGCCGCCCCCGGTCATGGGCGAGGTTGACCAGCTCGTGCGGGTCCTCGGCGAGGTCGTACCACTCGTGGTCGTGGTCGTCGAAGTCAGCATCCGCGGTGACCTGCATGGGCCCCTCGAAGGGTAGCCCGATGCGGTCTTGCCCGTCGCTGCCGATGCCGTAATAGCGGCAGTACTTGTGGCGGCCGTCGAATATGCCGGTACTGGCGAAGCGCGTGTGCTCGACGCCGGGGTACCACGCCCACTCCTGGGCAAACAGCACGTAGTCGCGCACCCTGGCCGAGGGATTTGCAAATAGCGGCGCGAGCGTGCACCCCGATTCACCGGCCGATTCGCGGATGTCGACGCCCGCCAACTCGGCCAGCGTGCGCGCGAGGTCCACATGGCTTGCCAACGCCGCGGTTTTCGTTCCCGGCCGGGTGCCACCGGGAACCCGCAGGTAGAGTGGAATACGCATCGTCTCCTGGTAGTTCCAGGGGCCTTTGGAGCGCAGTCCGTGCGATCCGCACTGGTCGCCATGGTCGGAGGTGAAGGCGATGACGGTGTCTTGCGCGCCGCCGATGTCGTCCAGCGCCGCCAGCACCGTGGCGATGCAACGGTCGTTGAGTTCGTGCAGCTTGACGTAGTAATCGAGTTGCTTCAGCCACAGCCGCTTGTCATCGCGGCGCATGGTGCCGGGGGACGAGTGGTGCAGCATCTGCTGCATCCAGCGCCGGTGCACGTCGGGCTTGCTGTGCAGGTCATCGTCAAAATTGGCTGGTAGCTCGGTGAACCAGGAGTCCAGTTCATGCGCGAACGCCGGCAGGTTGTCCTTGCGGCCCCAGTCGCGTTTGGCCAGTAGCGCGCGCATGCGTGCCACGTGCGCCGGGTCCTCCTTCCACCACCACGGCTGGTCGAGCGGGAACCACATGATGTCGTGCGGATTGACCAGCGCCACGGTCAGGAACCACGGTTGCTCGGCGCCCGCCTGCGCGCGCAGCCAGCGCGCCGATTGATCGGCGATGGGTTGGTCGAACTCCGTGCCTGTGCCTGGCAATCCCCACCAGGCCGAATCGTTGCCTTCCCAGTCGCCGTAGCCATAGGCATCCATCTGCGGCTTTGCGCGGGCCTGCAGGTGCCACTTTCCCTTGTATGCGGTGCGATAGCCGGCACCGCGCAGCAAGGTCCCAAGCGTCGGCGTGGTCAGCGCGAGTTCGGTGTTGCCCGGAGCAGTACTGTTTTCGGTGACGCCGTGCTGCGCCATGTAACGGCCGGTGAAAAGCGTGGCGCGCGAGGGAGAACAGGGGGAGGTATGGGTGTAGTACTGCGTGAATTCCAGCCCGCCGTCAATAAGGCGCTGCCGCGCCGGGAGTTGCGCGCCCGCGGGCAACCAGTCGCGCTGGCGCTCCTGGTCGCTGACGATGAGCAGGATGTTCGGTTTCTTCATTTCCGTCTCCCTTGCGAGAAAAATGCAAAGTTCTACGCCGCTTTGAAAACATCCGGCGCGCTCGCGGCCATGCGCCGCTCGGCCGCCAGCCACATCTGCATGCGGAACT
Organism: Burkholderiales bacterium; assembly: GCA_964201515.1. GTDB lineage: Bacteria > Pseudomonadota > Gammaproteobacteria > Burkholderiales > SG8-39 > CAIYPG01. Next base: position 1,164 of record CAXNGL010000209.1, on the reverse strand, counting down.
GCACGTCGGGTTTCAGATAGTTCGACTGGTAGCTCCTGGCCACGTCATGCGACATCGGCCCGCCGCCGATGCGCAGCGCCTTGATCTCGCGCGTGGAACTGAGCATCAGGCAATTGGCTTCCGCGAAAGCGTAGCGCAGGGTCTCCGACACGTTCAGCGCACCCCAGCCGGCGATGAACAGCGCGCGATTGGAGCCCAGCGCCTTGACCACTTCGGCAATGCCTTCAGGCGTGTCGAGTTCATTTCTGGGCGAGAGCCGGTCGCATAACTGATAGAAGATCCCGCCGTACTGGTAATAGGTGGCGAGCGGCGCCGTATGCGAGGCAAGCGCCGTATGGCTGGGCGAGTTCGTGAAACAGATGCCGCCCACGTCCGGACGCGCCTTGTAGAGGGCCGCGTGCAGCGCGGCCCTCACCACGGGTTCGGCACCCTGGACGAGCACTTCGCCGTCAAGGCCGACTTTGCTCGCGTCCCCAGGCAGGGCGCCTTCCGGGCACTCGGGACCGGCAATCAGGAACGCATTTTCACCAGCCACGCGGGCGCTGAATTGCGTGGTCAGGTTTTCCCACGAGAATTCGGATGCCAGCATGCGGCGGCCGATGGCCATATCGCGCTTGAAATCTTCCATGCTCGATGCTCCTCGCGTTCAGATGGGGGATTTCGCATGCAGAGAGGCCGGGGCAGGAACGCGGCGGGAGACAGTAGCAAAACAACGCTTACATGTCCCCGGTCTGCGCTTCCGGCGCCCACTGTTCGCGGGCATGTCAGCACCCTTCAATTGCGCCATGCGAAATCTCAGCCCGAAATGATACGGCAGGAATGACAAGCCCTGCCGATTACATTAACCTTGCTCCTCTCTGAATCGTGCGGCGGCTGACTCGAATGCGGCCGCCGACGCAAGGTACAGCAGCAGCACCGAGACCCCTGTTGCCTGATTGCCAGGCGCCGCAACCGACCCAAGGAGCTAGACCATGGCCGCACCCATCATTTCCTCTGACTCGCATGTGCTCGAACCCGGCAACCTGTGGCTCGAACGCCTCGACAAGAAATACCGCGACCGCGCGCCACGCATCTTTTTCGACGAGGCATCCGGCCGCTACAAGTTCGGCGGCGAAGGCCTGGCGCCGGTGGTGTACGCGGGCCTGTTTGCCGCTAACAAGCGCG
>CAXNGL010000208.1:0-5867 GCA_964201515.1 Burkholderiales bacterium | reverse complement strand
GGCCATCAGCCTGTTCACCATTTGATGTTGTCGTTCCCGCCGTACCCAATACAAAAGGCCCGAAGCGCGCTTCGGGCCTTTGCCTGTAACCCCCTGTCACCGCCCGAGTCAGGCAGTCGCAGGTTCCGTTGTTGTCGTGCCCTGCGGTGGCGGCTGCTGCGGCGGCGACTGCGGCTTGGGCGGCCGCGGTGGCATACCCGCCATGATGTCGTCGAGCTGCTCGGCATCCAGCGTTTCCCATTCCAGCAGGGCCTTCGTCATCGCCTCGACCTTGTCGCGGTTGCCCTCGATCAGCTTGCGCGCAAGCCCATATTGCTGGTCGACGATGCGGCGAATTTCCTGGTCGACTTTCTGCATCGTCGTCTCCGACACGCTCTTGTGCGTGGTGACGGAACGGCCAAGGAATATTTCCCCCTCGTTCTCGCCATACACCATGGGTCCCAGTTCATCTGACATGCCCCACTGGGTCACCATGCGTCGCGCCAGATCGGTGGCACGTTCGAAATCGTTCGATGCACCGGTGGTCATCTGGTTCATAAAGATCTCTTCCGCAATCCGGCCGCCAAACAGCACCGCGATCGTGGACAGCAACCGTTCCTTGTCCATGCTGTAGCGGTCTTCGACCGGCAACTGCATGGTCACGCCAAGCGCCCGGCCGCGCGGGATGATGGTCACCTTGTGCACAGGATCGGTCTTGGGCTGGAGCTTCGCAACCACAGCATGCCCGGACTCGTGATAGGCCGTGTTGTGCCGCTCTTCCTCAGGCATGACCATCGAGCGGCGCTCCGCACCCATGATGATCTTGTCCTTGGCGCGCTCGAAATCTTCCATGTCCACCAGGCGCTTGTTCTTGCGCGCGGCAAACAAGGCCGCCTCATTGACCAGGTTGGCCAGATCGGCACCCGACATTCCGGGCGTGCCCCGCGCAATGATGTCGGCCTTGACGTCAGGCGCCATCGGCACCTTGCGCATGTGCACCATGAGTATCTGCTCCCGACCGCGGATGTCCGGCAGCGGCACGACGACCTGGCGATCGAAACGACCCGGCCGCAGCAGCGCGGGATCCAGCACGTCCGGCCGGTTGGTCGCTGCAATGACGATCACGCCGGTCGTGCCTTCGAATCCGTCCATCTCGACGAGCAACTGGTTCAGGGTCTGCTCGCGCTCGTCATTGCCACCGCCCAGCCCGGCGCCGCGCTGGCGCCCCACCGCGTCGATTTCATCGATGAAGACGATGCATGGCGCCTGCTTCTTCGCCTGCTCGAACATGTCGCGAACACGCGCCGCACCCACGCCAACGAACATTTCGACGAAGTCCGATCCCGAAATCGAGAAGAACGGCACCTTCGCCTCGCCCGCTATTGCGCGCGCCAGCAAGGTCTTGCCTGTTCCGGGCGAGCCCACCATCAGCACACCCTTGGGGATATGACCACCGAGTTTTTGGAACTTGGTGGGATCCTTGAGAAAATCGACCAGTTCAGCGACCTCTTCCTTGGCCTCTTCGCATCCGGCGACATCGGCGAAGGTTACGTTATTGGTAGCCTCATCCATCATGCGCGCGCGCGACTTGCCGAAGGAAAATGCACCGCCCCGGCCGCCGCCCTGCATCTGGCGCATGAAAAACACCCACACGCCGATCAACAGCAGCATCGGGAACCAGGACACGAAGATGTTCATCAGCAGCGACGGCTCCTCTTCCGGCTTGGCTTCGATCTTGACGCCGTACTTCAGCAGGTCGGACACAAGCCAGATATCCCCCGGCGAATAACTGGTGACGCGCTTGCCCTCACTGGTCGTCGACTTCAGGATGCGTCCTTCGATCAGGACTTTGGCGATGCGCCCCGACTTCACCTCTTCGATGAATTGCGAATATTCCATGGGGGCCTGCGCCGGCTGTCGCGCATTGAACTGATTGAAGACTGTCATCAGTACCAGACCGATCACGAGCCATATGACCAGATTCTTGAAAAGATTGTTCAAAATTCCTCCTGCGCCATCACTGGCGGGTATCACTCAATGCGATTACAAAAAGTGCCTTGCAGCGGGTGCGCTTACGAAGGCGTGAACGGTCGTTCCCTCCATTTCAAGGCAGCTTCTCATTCTAGCCCCATAGTATCTGGACAACCAACTGAAACCAAGGCAGATTTCAAGGAAATAACCTGTCCTATTAGCACTTTAACAACAGGAGTCCGACACCTTTCAAGGCCCGGCATAGCCCTTTCCCAGCAAGTACATCTCGGTTGAACGCCCGCGCGAAGCATCCGGCTTGCGCGACGTCACCGTCTTGAAGTTTTCTCGCATCGCCGCCTGGAACTCCGTAAAGCCGCTCCCCTGAAACGCCTTCACCAGAAAATTACCGCCCGTTTTCAGGTGCTTGCAGGAAAACTCCAAGGCCAGCTCACACAGATGAAGGCTTCTCGCCTGGTCCCCTGCCGCGATACCGGAGATATTGGGGGCCATATCGGAAACTACAAGATCCACGCTGCGGCCGTCCAGCACCGCTTCGACTTGCGCGAGTACCGATGCTTCCCTGAAATCACCGCGAATGAAGGTCACCCCAGGGAGCGGTGCCATCTCCAGCAAATCCAGCGCGACCACCTTGGCATTCGCTCCCGCGAGTTGCGTGATCACTTGGGTCCAACTTCCGGGCGCCGAGCCAAGGTCGACAACGCATGCGCCGGTAAAAATGAGCCTGTCGCGCTTCGCAATCTCCAGGAGCTTGTACGCGGCACGCGAGCGGTAACCTTGCGCTTGCGCCTGTTTGACGAAGCTGTCGGACACATGCCGGCGCATCCATGCCTTGCTCGAGGGTTTCATCACCATTGCAGATTGCCCCAGCGCCGCCTGTCGGCAGGTTGTTGAAAAAGGGGGGCCTCCCCCCCTTGACCCCTGACTTCAGGGGCTGTCGAAAAATGCACTCCTCCGGAGCACTCCAGAGAGTGCAGTCGGGTTTTCGATCGGGAGTCTTTCTTCAACGGCCTGTTAGAATCGGGCCGATGGAAGAACTCACACCCGTTATACGACGTGCACTCAAGGCCGAGGCACATGCGCTCAAACCCGTGGTCATGATCGGCAACGACGGCCTTACGCCTGCCGTTCTTGCCGAAGTCGAGCGCGCCTTGAAATCCCACGAGCTGATCAAGATCCGCGTGTTGGGCGATGATCGCGAGGTACGCGCCAACTGGCTGCGGGAAATGTGCGAGCACACCGGCGCAGCCCCGGTTCAACACATCGGCAAGATCCTTGTCATTCATCGCGCAAATCCGGAACCACCACCAGTTGCAGAACGTAGACCGCGCAACCCGACGCGCCCGGAAGCTTCGCCCCGCACGCAGCCCTCCAAGCGTTGGCGTGGTGTCGCGTCCACCCGGGGAGCGCCACCATCCACGGGTTGGGCACCCAGGCCAAAACGCAAGACTCCCGGCGAGAACCGTGCAGCTCAACCGCGGCAGCGCCCCACGACGCGAAAGGATTTCTCGCAATCCGGACGCCCCAGGGCTGTTGCAAAATCCACCCGCCGACGGCCGAACTGAAGCAGCTGGACGTTCGCTACTTGTAGCGAACGTCGATCACTTCGTAGTGCCTGACCCCACCGGGCGTCTGCACCTGCACGGTATCGCCGGCATATTTGCCGATGAGCGCCCTGGCAATCGGCGATGAAATCGAAACCTTGGATTTCTTGATGTCCGCCTCGTCATCCCCCACGATTTGGTAGGTGACGGACTGGTTCGCCCCGCCAGAGGCTTCCTCGAGATCGACGAATGCGCCAAAAACGCAACGCCCGTCAGTCTCCAACAAAGCCGCATCGATGATCTGTGCATTACCCAGTTTTGATTCCACTTCCGCAATGCGCCCTTCGACAAAACTCTGGCGCTCCTTGGCCGCATCGTATTCGGCGTTTTCGGACAGGTCGCCGTGCGAGCGCGCCTCGGCGATCGAGGCGATGATGCTGGGTCGCTCGATCGTCTTCAGCCGATGGAGCTCGGCACGCAGCATCTCCGCGCCGGCTACTGTCAATGGTGTCTTGGCCATGGTGAAATCCCAAAAAAAAGTGCCCGCGGTCGTGCCGAAAGCATCAAAATCAGGCAGGTTGGCGGAGGATGCCCTGGCGCTTGGGACGCCACGGGCAGATATGATATCCGCTGTTCGAGAGTCCGTTTGAAAATAAGGGGATGTGCTCCCGCATATTCCCCTGAACCGAGCGGTTGCAAACTAAATCCGCACCCAGTTTCAAATTACCACAGAACCTCCGCGCTTGGCCGCGCGATCCTCGCCTGCCGGTCGCAGTTCGGCATGCAGGGACTGCAGGTCGTAGGGGACCGGCGCCTCCATGTGCCGCAATCCCGCGCAAGCCGCCCGGGCACCGGCAATGGTCGTGTAATAGGTGATGCGATTGGCCAACGCCGAGGTGCGAATGGAGCGCGAATCTGAAACCGCCGTCCGTGTTTCCTCCACGGTATTGATGATGAGGTTGATTTCGCCGTTCTTCATCATGTCCACGACATGCGGCCGGCCTTCGGCGACCTTGTGCACCGTGGCCACCGGCAGCCCATGCGCAACCATCACGGCGGCCGTCCCGCGCGTGGCAACCAGCGTGAATCCCAGCTCCAGCAGGTCCCTGGCGATCTCCGCCGCAGCGAGCTTGTCGCCATCGCGCACGCTGATGAAAGCCCGACCTGTTTTTGGCAGACGAACACCGGCGGCAAGCTGCGATTTGACAAAGGCTTCCCCGAACGAATAGCCGACCCCCATGACCTCCCCGGTCGACTTCATTTCCGGCCCGAGGATAGTGTCGACACCCGGGAACTTGATGAACGGGAACACCGCTTCCTTGACCGAGAAATAGGGCGGGATGATCTGCCGCGTCACGCCCTGTTCGGCCAGCGTCTGTCCGACCATGCAGCGCGCGGCGATTTTCGCCCACTGCAGGCCGGTGGCCTTGGACACGAACGGCACGGTGCGCGATGCGCGCGGATTGACCTCCAGCACGTACACCACATCGCGCTGGATGGCGAACTGGATATTCATCAGCCCGACCACGTGCAGGCCGCGGGCCAGCGCGACCGTCTGCCGCTTCAACTCCCGCTCCAGGTGCGCGCTGAGCGAGAACGCCGGCAGCGAGCACGCCGAATCGCCCGAATGCACGCCCGCCTGCTCGATATGCTCCATGATGCCGGCGACGATGACCTTCTTTCCGTCCGACACGGCATCCACATCCACTTCGATGGCATCGTTGAGAAAGCGGTCGAGCAGCACCGGCGAGTCATTGGAAACCTTGACCGCTTCGCGCATGTAGCGCTCCAGGTCGCGCTGTTCATGCACGATTTCCATGGCGCGCCCGCCCAGCACGTAACTCGGGCGCACCACCAACGGGTAGCCGATCTCCAACGCCAGCCTGAGCGCATCGGCTTCCGTTCGCGCGGTGCGGTTGGGCGGCTGCCGCAACTTGAGCTTGTGCAGCAGCTTCTGGAAGCGCTCGCGGTCTTCCGCGGCATCGATCATGTCAGGCGTCGTGCCGATGATGGGCACCCCGGCCGCCTCCAGGTCGCGCGCCAGCTTCAGCGGCGTCTGCCCGCCATACTGGACGATCACGCCTTCGGGTTTTTCCTTGTCGACGATCTCGAGCACATCCTCCAGCGTGACCGGCTCGAAATACAGCCGGTCGGAGGTATCGTAGTCGGTGGACACCGTCTCCGGGTTGCAATTGACCATGATGGTCTCGAAGCCGTCCTGGCGCAGGGCCAGCGCGGCGTGCACGCAGCAGTAATCGAACTCGATGCCCTGGCCAATGCGGTTGGGCCCGCCGCCGATGACCATGATCTTCTTGTTGGCGCTGGGGCGCAGCTCCGTTTGCTCTTCGTAGGTCG
>CAXNGL010000207.1:0-5907 GCA_964201515.1 Burkholderiales bacterium | reverse complement strand
CTCATGGTCGACCTGCACTGGAAGTTCAATGCCCAGGAGGCGATCCAGCTCATCGACCGGCTCATGCCCTATAACCCCTACTTCGTTGAGGCGCCCTGCGCGCCCGAGGACCGCGAGGGGCAGGCGCTGGTGGGCGCGCGTGCGCGGGTGCCGATCGCGCTGGGCGAGGAGTGGCACACGGTGTACGAATACCGGCCGCGTTTCGAGAGCCGCGCCATGGCCATTGCGCAGCCCGAGGTCGGGCACACCGGCATCAGCCAGTTCATGCAGATCGGGCGCATGGCCAACGCCTTCCACGTGCGCGTGATCCCGCACGCGAGCATCGGCATCGGCATCTACCAGGCGGCCAGCCTGCACGCCGCAGCGGCGCTGCCCAATGTGCCCATGCACGAGTACCAGCACTCGGTGTTCGATCGCAACCTGAAATACGTCAACACGAGCATGCGCTGCGAGGGCGGCGCATTCACCCTGCCCGAGGGGCCGGGGCTGGGCTGCGAGCCGTCGGATGCCGTTTGGGCCTTCGTGCGCAAGAAGGGCGCCGCATCGTGAACCGCCCGGCGCTGATCGCCATCGACTGGGGCACCTCCAACCTGCGTGCCAGCCTGCTCGATGGCGCCGGCACTCCGCTCGAGCAGCGCAGCGCGGCAGGTGGCGTGATGGCGGTGCCGGACCGCCAGTTTGCACAGGCACTGCGGGCGCTGTGCGGCGACTGGATCGACAGCCACGCCTGCCCGGTGATCGCCAGCGGCATGATCGGCAGCCGCCAGGGCTGGCGGGAGGCGCCCTACCTCGACTGTCCCGCCGGGCTCGCGCAGGCGGCAGCCCGGCTGACGCGCATCACGCTTGCGCCGCGCGTGGACCTGCACATTGTTCCGGGGCTCACCTGCGTCGGGGCGGACGGGGCGCACGATGTCATGCGCGGCGAAGAGACGCAGTTGTGGGGCGCGGACCTTGCCAACGGCAGTTGCTGCGTGCTGCCCGGCACCCACAGCAAGTGGGCGTGGCTGGGCGCGGGCGGCGAGGTGGCGGCGTTCTCGACCTACATGACGGGCGAACTGTTCGGCCTCCTCACCAAACATGGCATCCTCGGGCGCCTGATGACCTTCGGCGAGTCGCGGCCGGCCGCGCTCGAGGCGGGTGTGCGGCTCGGGCTCGCGCAGCACGCCAGCGCCACGCATGTGATCTTCGCCGCGCGCACCGCCGGGTTGATGAACGAGATCGCAGCCGAGGCGCTCCCCGATTACCTGTCGGGCATCCTGATCGGCGTGGAAATCGGCAGCGCCCTGCGCCGCGAGCGACCCGCCAAGGTCACGTTGCTCGGCGACGACGACCTGTGCGCGCGCTACCAGCGCGCGCTGGGCATTGCCGGCATCGCCTCGTGCCGCGCCGCCCACGGCGCCACCACGCGCGGCCAATGGCGCGTGGCTGAGAGCGCTGGCCTGTTGCGCGAGCACGCATGATCTGGCCCCCGATCATCGCCATCCTGCGCGGGGTGACGCCCTCGGAGGTGGCGGACATCGGCCACGCCCTGGTCAATGCCGGAATCCGCGCGCTGGAAGTGCCACTCAACTCGCCGTCGCCCTTCGACAGCATTGCGCGGCTGGTGGATGCCGTGGGCGGCGACGCGCTGGTTGGCGCCGGCACCGTGCTCAGCGTCGATGACGTCGATCGCATTGCCGATGCCGGCGGGCGCCTCGTGCTGTCGCCCAATTTCAATGCCGATGTTGTGCAGCGCACGTGCGAGCGCGGGCTGTTGTCGATACCGGGCGTCGGTACCCCCACCGAGGGGTTCACGGCGCTGGCCGCTGGCGCCGACGCGCTCAAGCTCTTCCCGGCCGAATTGCTCGGCCCGGCCGTGGTCAAGGCGTGGCGCGCCGTATTTCCCGCCGGCACGCCGATGTACAGCGTCGGCGGCATCGCCACGGATAATATGGCGGCGTACGGGGTCGCGGGGGCCACCGGCGTCGGCATCGGCTCGGCGCTCTACACCCCCGGCCTGTCTGCCGAACAAGTCACCCGCCACGCCAGGGCGCTGCTCGAACGCTGGCCGGTCTGACAACCCTGGAGCCAGTTGCAGAATTCATTTTGCAACCGCCGATTTAAGGAAGCATGAGGGATGTATCCCCGCGTATTGAAACCGACTTTTATGGAGGAGATGTCATGAACAAACTGCTTTCAGTTGCAACCGCCGCAATGATCGCCGTCGCCGCGCCCGCGTTGGCGCAGGCGCCGGACTATCCATCGAAATCGATCCGCTTCATCGTGCCGGTACCCCCGGGCGGCGCCGCCGACCTGATGTCGCGCCTGGTCTCGGGACACTTGCAGGCGAAGTGGGGCCAGCCGGTGCTGGTGGAAAACCGCCCCGGCGCCGGTTCCAGCGTGGGCATGGATGTGGTGGCCAAGGCGGCGCCCGATGGCTACACCATCGGCATGGGCAATATCGCCGCCAATTCCATCAACCCCGCGGTGCGGCCCAACGCTTTCCCGTACCAGGCGGTGGCCGACTTCACGGCCGTGTCGATGGTGGGGACCACGCCGCTGATCCTGGTCGTGAACGCCGACAAGGTGCCCTCCAAAACCCTGGCCGAATTCATCGCCTACCTCAAGGCCAACCCGGGCAAGGTGGCGTACGGCTCGTCCGGCACTGGTTCCTCGCTGCACCTGGGCATGGAACTGTTCGCGCAAAAGACCGGCACCTCGCTGCTGCACGTGCCCTACAAGGGATCGGCGCCCATGGTCACCGACCTCGTCGCCGGGCAAGTCGTCGCATCCATGGACGCCGCCACCACCTCGCTGCCGCATGTGCAATCGGGCAAGCTGCGCGCGCTCGGCGTCTCGACAAAGGAGCGGGCGTTCTTCGCGCCGAACCTCGCGCCCATCGCCGACGTGGTGCCGGGCTTCGATGTGAAGCCCTGGCACGGCGTCATGGCCCCGGCCGGCACGCCCGCTTCCATCGTCAACAAGCTCGCCGACGAGATCCGCGCCTTCATCCGCCTGCCCGCCACCGATGCCAGGCTCAAGGATGCCGGCGTGGCGCCGGTGGGCTCGACGCCGCGCGAGTTCGCCACGGCGATGAACGACGACTACGAGCTGTTCAAGAAAGTGGTGAAGGACGCCAATATCAAGGCGGATTGAAGTCCCGGACCACAGCGTGCCGATATATTACTGACATGATGGTTACAATATCCACATGGATTGGACATGATGACAATGAATACTGACAGGGGCTCTCCGCTCAGGCCTCGCCAACAATGGGATTGCGCAGCACCCCGAGGCCGGTGATCTCCAGCCCCACCGCGTCACCGGACATTGACATCGAACACCGATTTGTGCGGTGCGAAGCGGGCCCAGCCGGCTTGGGGTCGTTTCAAAATGTGGGAATAAATCTCGTAATCCCGGAATCGGTGGCTGCCAAATGAAATTGGCAACTGGCTCTCAAGCAGCGGCTTTCTTCAGCGAAAACCTGAGTTCCTGCCCCAGCGCGCTGGCCGCCTTGATCAACGTGTCCAATTGCACAGCCGTATATTCCGGATCGAGGAGTCGATCCAGTTGTGAACGGCTTGTTCGCATGCGCCTTGCCATCTCCACCTTCGACAGATGGGACTTCTCCATGCTGTCGGTCAACGCTTCTGCAATGGCGCGCTTCAGCGCAGCGGCCTGCACGTCTTCATAGATTTCCTGATCGCGGAGGAAATCATCGAAGCTTGATCCACGGTGCTTATTTGCCCTGGGCATTCTTCCACTCCTTCCAGCGGTCTTCTGCCAGTTCAATATCGTTGTTGGAAGTCTTCTGCGTCTTCTTGATAAATCCATGCAGCAGCACTATTTCCCCGCCCTCGACCGCAAACAGCGTCCTGGCAATACGAGTCCCCAACCTGCTGCGCACCTCCCAGATGCTGTCGCGCAGGTGATCGACTCGCGGCTTGCCTATGGGCCATTAATCGATGGCGCGGGTAGTCAACCTGCAATGCTCAGGCCTCCGCCACAATCGGATTGCGCAGCATCCCGAGGCCGGTGATTTCCACTTCCACCGTATCCCCGGGCACCATGTTGCGCGTCGGGTCGTCGGTGCCCATCCACACGATGTCGCCGGGCACGAGGGTCAGGTAGCGCGTGATCGTGGCCAGCGTGTTGGCCACGCCGAAGATCATCGAGTTGGTGGAAAAGCGGCTCTGCTCGACGCCGTTCAGGCGGATCACGGTGGTGAGCGCATCGAGCTTCACGTCGGTGTCGATCCACGGCCCCATGGGCTTGAAGGTGTCGGCGTTCTTGGCGCGCCAGAAGGTGCGGTCGGACGCCTGCCAGGTGCGCTCGCTCACGTCGTTGCCGATGGTGTAGCCGAACACGCAGTCGAGCGCATTGGCTTCCGTCAAGTGCTTGGCGCGCTTGCCGATGACGACCACGATCTCGCCTTCGAACTGCACCTTGCCCGAGGAGTCCTTCGGCACCACGATGGACTCACCCTGGCCGATGAGCGCATTGACGGCGCGATAGCCGATGTCGATCTGCTTCGGGTAGGTAATGGGGGTGCCGGCCTTTTCCGCGGCGGTGCGAAAGTGGGTCGGGTAGTTGACGCCGGCGGCGTAGAAGGTCGGCGGCACGATGGGGGCGAGCAGCTTGACATCTTTCATGGCAAACGCCCGGCCGCTCGGCTGCTGCGCGCCAAACAAGTCGCCCTTGATCTCGCGGATGCGCTCGCCAGCGTCATCGAGCGAGCCGTAGTTGGGGCTTGATTCGCCCGGTGCAAGATAGCGTACCCACCTCATCGAACTCTCCCTGTGAATGTCGGGCGCCGGCCGGCGCCCTGCCGTTACCCCCCGCCGCTACTCCCAACGGTTACTTGGCGGCAAACTTCCTGATCGCCTTCTCATCCAGCGTCAGGCCCAGCCCCGGCGCATCGCTCATGTGCAGGTAGCCATCCTTCGGTGTGGGCGGATCGACGAACAATTCATCCCACCAGTCCATGTGCTCGACCCAGGCGCCGGTGCGCAGCCCCGCGATCAGGTGCGCGTTGATCAGGCTGTAGGAATGCGACGAGATCGGCAGGTTGGCAACTTCCAGTTGCGCCGCCGCGAGCTGGAAGGGCGTGATGCCGCCCAAATGCACCATGTCGAGGATGGCGTGATCGACGCAGGGAATGAGCTCGGCCACCTGCTGCACACGCGAGATGCGCTCGCCTGCAGCGATGGGCAGCGCGCGCGCCTCGCGCACATGCGCCAGGCCGGCGAAGTCGCCTTCCCTCACCGGCTCCTCCAGCCAGGCGTAATCGAGCTCGCCCAGCATGCGCGCCATCTTCACGCCATCCATCGGCGTGAGGCCCCACAGCGCATCGACCAATAGCGAAGCCTCCGGCCCCGCCGCCTCACGCACCAGCCGCGCGCGCACGGCGTCGTCCTTCAGCGACCGCGTGCCGCCCAGGCGCAGCTTCATGGCCTTGTAGCCCTGCTTGACCAGCACTGCGGCATCCTTCTGCAGCCGGTCGTTGTCGTGGTGGCGCCACAGCGTCCCGCTGGCGTACACCGGCACCTTGTCGCGATAGCCGCCCAGCAACTGCCACACCGGCGTGTTGGAGCGCTTGCCGCAGATGTCCCACAGCGCCATGTCGATGGCCGCGAGCGCGATATTGGATGCACCGTCGTGCAGCAGGTCCACGCGCAGGTTCCTCATTCGTTCCCAGATGAAGGCGCGCCGCGCCGGGTCCTGGCCCTTCACGCCGGGCTCGAGGCCCAGCACGATCTCCTCCACCGCGCGCACCAGGCGCAGGCTCTCCATGGTGGCAAAGCCGAAACCAGTGCAGCCGTCCGTGGTGTGCACCTCCAACAGCATGCTGGCGAACTGCGTGCGCGCCCCCATGAACGGATGCGGGATGGGTTCCTTCAGCGGCACCTGCACCAGCCGCGTGGTGAA